>NZ_DOPT01000029.1:74542-154118 GCF_003512625.1 Herpetosiphon sp.
CAGCCTATGGCTTTGATATTCTGCGCCGCTATGCCCAAATGATTGAAGCCCAAGGCGGCAGCTATTTGTGGTATTACCCGGTCGGCAACCCTGGTATCTCTGGCCCCGACACCCTCGCCACCGACGGCTGGGGCAGCACGGCAATGCTGGCAGCGCTAATCGAAGGCGCAGCCGGGGTGACCGATCAAAGTGCGTTGTATCAGCATGCAGTGCTCAGCCCACGTTGGATTGTTGAGCCAGATGTGCAACAAGCCCAGGTCACCACCCGCTATGCTGCTTCGCAAGGCTATATGAGCTATCGCTGGCAACGCCAAGCTCGTGGTTTTCAGCTTGATTTTACCGGCAGCGCTGAACAAGTCACATTGCAATTATTGCTACCCAACGATGCTCCACAACACGTTAATTTAACGATCAATGGGTTACCATCATTCGGCCATGAACGCACAATCGGCCAAAGTCGCTACCTTGAACTGCGGCTAAACAAGGCCACTGGTTCGATTATGGTCAATTGGTAGCACGAAAAACCGCCTTAATCGGCTGATGATCAAGGCGGTTTTTAAGCTTATTGATTATTGAGGAATTGATTGTTTGAGGGTTTGCAATTGCTCAAACAATTTCGCTAAAATTTCGGGATACGCTGCACCATCAATCGTCGCGATCGATTTGTTGCCCGTAGTCAGGGTATAGCTAAACATATCGCAGCAACTACCCAAATCGCCGTAGCTTGGGGCAAGGCTCGCAAAGGCTGGATCATTCAAAATTGTTTGGAGTGCGGTCAATTGTTCGGGTGTGGCAGCGCCAACCCGCAAGGTACTTGCAGCGCTCACACTGGCTAATTCTAGTTTGCCATCACTCCAAATCGTCAGGGTCTCGTTAATTCCAGCAATTCCACCAGTTTGGGCGAAGGTCAGCAGCACTTCAGGGTTGGCTGCACTGGTTGCAGTTGGCGCAGTTGTGGCGGTAGCTGGTACGCTGGTTGGGGTTGCTCCACCACAGCTTGCTAAAACCAACAACAGCAATCCAAGCCATAATCGTTTCATTCAGTCGTTCCTCGAACAAACGTCTCATACCGGGCAATTTTATATTGGCTGGGGCTAAACAATACGCTGCCTTCAAAGCGGGCGGTAGCATCGGGCGAAAGCGTACTATTGCCCGGCGTGATTGTATCGACCCCAATAATTTCATCTTTTTCGTTGTAGGTTACTAGATAGATAAGAATTGTTCGCGTGCGTTTTCCGCCTGTGTTGGTAATCTTGCCAGTCACCTCGTAGAAAATCCCATCAGGGCTAATCTCTAATTCATCAATTTTCAAATCAGGGTATTCAAAAGCACTGCCCAAAGCATTATTTAAACCAAATACTTCATATTCAATCGTTTGATATTCGGGTGCTTCGCTGAGCACCAAAATCCATGGGGCACGCTCGCCTGGATTGACCACTGCGATTACCCCATAGCCAGTCTCAAAATCAACTTCTTTCCCATCCACCAAAAATGTTGCTTCAATTTTGATCGCACTTTTGGGCGTATCGGTGTTATTGGTCACCATGCCATACATCAATAAGGTTGTGCCAGCCTTGCGTGAACCAATATTTGAAAGCGTAAATTCAGCTTCAGCATTCGGATCGGCGGCCTGCGGAGTTTTCGCAGGTGGTTCAGCCGCCACAACCTCTGGTGTTGGAGTTTTTCTATTAGCAACTGCGGTGGCAGCGCTACCGATTGTTGGGCGTGGGCGTTGAGTTGCCAGATCAGGAATTTGCACAAAAATATCGGGATCTTTGGGCGGTAGTTTTTCATCAAAAGCAGCATTGATTGTATAAACGCCCAAGCCACCAATGATCACGATCGAGAGTAGGGCTAACCAAAACCATGGCGAAATGCCGCGCCGTGGTGGCTGACCAATCAGCACTGGATTCGGTTGGGGCATTGAGCCATACTGCGGTTGGGTTGGCCCTAAATTGCCAGTGTTTGGCATTCCGCCATATTGGGGCTGGCTAGGATGGCCGCCATATTGCGGCTGGCTCGGCTGGGCTGCACCATAACTTTGCTGGCTTGGGAAAGCAGCATAATTAGCAGGCATAGGCTGCTGTGGACGCACAACCGTTGGCCCTGAATAATTTTCATAGCCAACTGGAGTTGCCGCATTATTCATAATCGAGCGCAGTACACGGGCAATCTCGCCCATGCTTTGCGGGCGATTTTGCGGCGCTTTAGCCATCATCGCCATAATTAAGCCATCAAGCGCTGGCGGCAACAAGGCTCCAGTGGTGCTGGGGGCTGGCGGCTGCGTATAAACATGGCCAAACATAATTTGGGCCGTATCGCCCTCAAATGGCAAGCGTCCAGTTATCATTTGAAACAGCAGCACGCCTAAAGCGTAAATATCGGTGCGGGCATCAAGCGGTTGCGCTTGAATTTGCTCAGGAGCCATATACGAAAGCGTGCCAATAATCATGCCGCTTTGGGTTAATTGATGTTCTTTCGATTCGCTATCGGCCAAACGCGCCAAACCCAAATCGACCAATACAGCACTGCCATTGGGGCGAATCAAGACATTGGCTGGTTTGATATCGCGGTGCAAAATCCCTTGACTATGGGCATATTCCAAGGCATCGGCCAATTCGGCCGTAATTTTCAGCACTTTTTCCAAAGGCATGCGGCCTTGGCGCAACTCATCGCTGAGGCTTGGACCTTCGATCATTTCCATCACAATAAAGGGCATGCCTTTATCTTCATCAACATCAAATACCCGCACAATATTGGAGTGCGATAGCTGCACTGCCACCTGGGCCTCGCGCAAAAAGCGCTGGCGAGCATCTTTAGTAGCATTGCCTAAAATGATTTTAATTGCCACAGAACGCCCAAGTTGTGGATGGATCGAGCGATACACAGCGCCCATACCACCAGCCCCCAAGGGTTGGCCCAGCGTATATTTGCCTAAGGTTGTGTTGGTTAAATCTGTCATGATCGCCTCTTGTTGCATGCACCACGCCGATCCATCTTAGCACACCATAGCAAGATTGTATGTACAAACGATGAATGTTGCTTAAACGTTCCTTCATAATTGACGTTTGGATGCACGGTTGTGTTTCCGTTAAAAAGCAAATGCCCGCTACGCACTCAGCGAGCAGGCATTTGACCCATTGGATCGCTCCTGTTATTGAGCCGCAATCCGAATGGTAGCTTGTTCAAGCACCCCGTACAACCAGGTTGGTACAATCCCCAAACCAAAGATCAACAGGGTGATGGCGGTCATTACGATGCCAGGCCCAAAGCCAACCTTGATTGGTTCGTCGGTTTCCGCAGGCGCAAAATAGACAGCCTTGAGGAAGCGCAGGTAGTAATACAAGCTGATTACGGTATTGCTGACTGCGAAGATCACCAGCCACTTTGCGCCTTCTTGCCAAGCAGCAATAAAGACATAGAACTTCACAAAGAAGCCTGAGAGTGGTGGAATCCCCGCCAACGACAAGATTGCAACCGTTAAGAGCAACGCCAAGCCAGGCGCACGACGGCCCAAGCCATTCAAGTTGCTAAAGTCGGTCCCACCCACTGCATCTTCGACCAAAGCCAAGATACCGAAGGCGCTCAAGTTGGTGACGGTATAGGCAATCAAATACATCAAGAGCGAGATGCCGCTATCGCGTTGGGTGCCAACCAAGCCTAACATCAAGAAGCCTGCTTGGGCGATTGATGAATAGGCCAACATGCGCTTGGCATTGGTTTGGGGCAAAGCCGCCAAGTTGCCAACCAGCATGGTCAAGGCTGCCAAAATCGCGATCAGGCTTGTCCAGCCACCAAAACTGGTGCTGGTGCCAATTGCTGCCGTACCAAGAATGCTGGGTGCGCCGAAGCCGGTCACCAACACCCGATACAGCAAGAAGAAGCCAGCGGTTTTTGAGGCGGTCGAGATAAAGGCCGTCATCGAGGTTGGCGCACCTTGGTACACGTCTGGCGACCAAGCGTGGAACGGCACAATCGCAACTTTGTAGGCCATCCCCGCGAGGATGAACAACAGCGCTAAGATTGCAACACCTTGGCTTGGGCCTTCGGGGTTAGCAAAAGCCAACTCAACCGCCGTTGCCACTGAGCGCAAGCTGGTTGGAGTTGTGGTCATGGTCTGACCATTCATCAAAGTCAAGCCCAAGAGCAAGCTCATACCAAACAGCAAGATTGCCGATGAAAGTGCCCCGAAAATGTAGTATTTGGCCCCAGCTTCGGTGCTGACCGGGTTGCGGCGGAAGTAGCCAGCCAACACATACAGCGGAATACTGGTCAATTCAATGCCCAAGTAAATCATAATCAATTCGCCGCCAGCGGTCATGAAAATCATGCCAAGGGTAGCAAATAAGATCAGGGCATAGAATTCGGCTGGATTATTCGAAGGCTTGGCTTTGCTAGTCAAAATCACCGTCACAAAGGCTGCGCCGATAAACACCAAGCGCCCAATGTGGGTCAGTGGATCAACCACAAATGCCCCGCCCAGAATACTGCCATCAAGGCCGCTGCTGCGCAGATTTTGGAAAATACTGAAGTCGTAGAACTTCCAATCGCCAAACTGCATCCAGCTGAAGAAACCACCTTGGATCAACACCATCACAAATGCCAAACCCAAGCCCATCAAGGTCATGCTGATGGCTTCTTCGGTACGATCGTTTAATGCTTCCTTGCCCTTCGACCAACGCGTCAGGACATCGCCAAGCAGCACCATGGCCGCAATCGCCAGTAGCAAAAACTCAGGGATGAGCCGCGTAAAATCAGCTATTTGAAAATTCACGTCATTCCTCCCTAACGTCCTGCTAGATCAATCATGCGCTGGGCAATGGGCTGGACACCGGTCGCAATGTAGTCCATGATGATGCTGGGGAATAAACCAACCCCAATCACCACAATCGCCAAGACTGTGCCTGAGAATTTTTCTTGCCAAGTCAGCGGTGGCAAATCATGGTAGTGCGGGTCTTTGACCTCGCCCATAAACGCCATATAGCCAACCCGCAAAACATAGGCCGCAGTAATTGGAATCGACAAAGCTGCGACTGCCGCCACCAAGGGATATTGGTTCATCACGCCAGTGAAGATCGTGAACTCGGCCATAAAGCCTGCCGTGCCTGGCATCCCCATCGACGAGAGACTCGCGATGATGAAGACGACAAAGGCAAATGGCATAACTTTCATCAAGCCACCGAGTTCAGGCAATTGGCGGGTGTGCGTCCGTTCATAGACCATCCGACCAACCACCGCAAAGAACAAGGCGGTCATTACGCCGTGGGCAAACATTTGCATCACTGCGCCGTTGAGCGCGGTTTCGTTCATCGAGGCCAGCGCCAACATCACCAAGCCCATGTGGCTCACTGATGAGTAGCCGATCACATACTTGAAGTCTTTCTGAACCATCGCAATCGATGCCCCGTACACGACGTTCATCAAGGTCATGACGGCAATGCCTGGCAACCAGAATTGTGCGCCGTTTGGCATCAACCACAACGCTGCCCGTAATGCACCATAAGCTCCCAGCTTCATCAACACCCCAGCGTGGAGCATCGAAACCGCTGTCGGAGCAGCCACGTGACCAGTTGGCGACCAAGTATGGAAGGGGAACATCCCCGCCAACACGGCAAACCCAACAAACACTGGCAAGAAGAAGATTTTTTGGAATTCGAGGCTGAATACCCGTTGTGAAAGCTCGACCATATTAAAGGTACCGCCCACAACGTAAATCGCCACCATCCCAATCATCAAGGCTGCCGAACCAACCATCAAGTAAATGGTAAGTTTCATCGCGCCATATTCTTTGCGCGTCGAACCCCAAATCCCGATCAGCAGGTACATTGGCAACACAGCCAATTCATAGAACACGAACATCAGGAACAAGTCGAGCGCCATAAACACGCCGTACACGCCGACCACCAACAAGAGCAGCAGGACGAAATATTCCTTGACCCGATCTTCGATATTCCATGAGATGAATGTGCCAGTGAAAATCACCAAACCATTCAAAACAATCAAGGGCAAGCTGATCCCATCAGCGCCGACCAAATACGACATGCCGAGCTGCGGAACCCAATCTAGCTTTTCGACAAACTGCATCTTGGTGCCCATATAGCCCGTTGCGTTGGGATCATAGGCAAAAAAGACCAGCAAGGCGATGCCAAACGAGATTGTCGCAACCACTGCCGAGATAATCCGCATGGCTTGTTTTTGCTCTTTGGGCAAAAACATAATCACCAAAGCCCCAAGTAAGGGAATCAACCAGATAAGGCTCAGGTACGGAATGCCCGCTGGCAAACTTTCGATCAAATGCATCGTTTAACTCCGTCCACGTTACAGGTTTGTAAACACCTGAGCCATCACCGTGGCTGCGTAGTTTGATAAATCCATCAGTGGCTTGGGGAAAATCCCAAACACCAACAGTACAATAATCAACGGTAGGGTTACGTTGAAGGCCCAATCACCAACTTTGATGTCTGGCAGGTTGGTCAGCTTGTGGTTAACTGGCCCGTAGAAGATCTTTTGATACATTCGGATCAGCACCAAGGCAGTCACAATCAAGCCCAACACAGCAATTGTGGTGATCACTGGCTGCGTGCCCCACGCGCCACGGAAAATAAAGAATTCGCCGACGAAGCCAGCCAAACCAGGTAACCCAAGGTTGGCAAACATCGCCACGCCCATAATCCCAGCAAAAATTGGCATAACTTTACGCAAGCCGCCAAATTGATCAAGCTGGTACGTGCCAGTCCGTTCGTAGAGTTCACCCGCGAGGAAGAACAATGCGGCGGTGCTGAAACCGTGGGCAACCATCTGTGCTTGCACCCCATTCATTGCTGAGGCGCGGATATTCACGGCTAAGTCGCCAAGGCTTTCGGGCGCTGCCGAAGCTACTGCCGCCAAGCCAAGCAAAACATAGCCCATGTGGTTAATCGAAGCATAGGCGATCAAACGCTTAAGGTTGATTTGGGCCAAACCAGCGTAGGCACCAAACAAAATGCTTGCCAAGGCCAAGATTGCTAACGCTGGTGCGAAGAATTTGGTTTGTTGGGGGAAGAGCATAATCATAATGCGGATCATGCCATACGCACCCATCTTCGACATCACGGCTGAGACAATCATCGAGCCACTGGTTGGGGCATTTTCGTAAGTGTCGGGCTGCCAGGTGTGCAACGGCCAAACTGCCAATTTCACCGCAAAGGCCACAAAGATACTCCAGAAGACAATTGCTGCTGGGGTGCCATTGCTTGTACCCAAAATGCTGGTCAAGCCAATATCTTCGACGGCGCTGAACAACATTGATTGCAAGGTTGCGCCGCTGGTGTAGCCTGCACCCAATTTTGGCGCAAGCAAGGCTGGATCAACGGGCAAGCCCTGACCCAAGCGTGAGAGCACCACCAAATCGAAGGTACCAGTCGCCAAATAGATAAATTCGAAAATCAACAACATCGCCACCGAGCCAGCCATCGTATACACGAAGAACTTGAAGGCAGCGTAGCGGCGGTTTTCACCACCCCAGTTGTTGATAATAAAGAACATTGGCACCAAGCTGAATTCCCAGAACAGGAACAACAGCAAGAAGTTGAGCGATACGAAATAGCCCAACATCGCCGATTCCAACAACAACATCAAGGCCAAATAGACGTTTTGGCGATGTTTGATGCGGAAGGCTGCCAAGATACAGACTGGCGTTAACGCTGTGGTCAAAAACACCAGCGGGAAGTTCAGGCCATCAAGGCCAACAAAATAGTCAGCGTTGAAAAATGGAACCCAGCGCACCCGATCCACTTGCTGGATCATGGCTTGATCGCCAGCGACAGAAGCGAGGGCTGGATTAAACCCACCGCTAAGCCACAAGAAGAGCGTGAGTCCGAGTGGCACCAAGCTCCACGCAAACACCCCCCAAGCAATCGTGCGGCTGTTTTCGGCTGGCTTGGGGAATACCAAGGCCAGCAACATCCCCACCAATGGCGAAAGGGCAATTAGCGTGGTGATGCTCCAATCACTGAATTTGATAAATTCGTTCAGCATTCGCTCACGCTCCTAGAAGGCATACATATAAATCAAGGCCAACAGCACCACGCCACCAAAGATGTAGGCACCGTAGTCTTGAATCTTGCCCGTGGCCGATTGACGCACCCCATCGCCCACCATAATCGTGCCTTCGCCAATATCGTCGGTGACGGTATTCAACGAGAAGTCGTCGATGATGAAGTTGATGCGGCCAATAAACAAGGTCAGCAAGCCTGTCAAGTTGACCACCCGATCAACCACATGGCGGTCGATCCAGTTCATTACTTGGCCTGCGCCATAGGTCAGGGCAATAAAGGTCTTGTCGTAAATCTGGTCGATGTAGAAGCGATTTTCCAACAGCGTCCAGATTGGCCCCAAAGCTCCGGCCAAGGGGTCACGATCATTGGCATTTTTGAAGGCGTTGCGATAGGTCAAATAGCCTAAACCAGCACCAACCAAAGCTACCGCCGTGGCAATCCCCGCCACCATGAAGTCAGGTTTAGGAATAAGTCCGCCTGGGTTCACATAGTCAGCAAACCAGTGAATGCCCAAGAAGCCAGCGTTGACAAACCCAGCAAACACCGCAAACAAGCTCAAAATGATCAACGGAATCGTCATCGAGCGCGGCGATTCGTGGGGATCATGGGCTTCGTGATGATGGTGATGGTCGTCGTGGTCGCCATGACCGTGATCATCGTGACCATGAGCCGCAGCGTGAGCCAGCTTCCGTGGTTCGTAGCCACGGAACTTGCCAAAGAACACCACCACAATTTGGCGGGTCATATAGAACGCCGTCAAGAAAGCGGCGGCGGTCAGCACACCATACACCACATAATGGTGATGCAGGAAGGCATCAAGGATAATTTCGTCCTTCGACCAGAACCCAGCAAACGGTGGAATCCCAATCAAGGCGAAGAAACCAGCCATATAGGTCAAGAAGGTGATTGGCATGAATTTGCGCAAGGTACCCATGTTGCGGATATCTTGGGCTTTATCAGGATCATGGCCAACGGTTGCTTCCATCCCGTGGATCACCGAGCCAGAACCAAGGAACAAGAGTGCTTTAAAGAACGCGTGGGTCAGCAAGTGGAACAGCGCTGCAACCCAAGCGCCAATCCCTAGTGCTGCCACCATGAAACCAAGCTGCGATAAGGTCGAGAAGGCCAGAATGCGCTTGATGTCATATTGCGCCACCGCAATCAGGGCTGCGAACAAGGCCGTGAATGCGCCAATAAAGGCGACTACTGGCAAAACTTCGCTGACCGCAAAGATTGGGAAAGTGCGAATGACCAAGAACACCCCAGCCGCAACCATGGTCGCAGCGTGAATCAACGCTGAAACAGGCGTTGGGCCTTCCATCGCATCGGGCAACCAAACGTGCAGCGGAAACTGCGCCGATTTGCCAACCGTGCCAAGAAATACTAAGCCTGCCATCAAAGAAGCAGCGCTAATTCCAGGAATCAAGCTCGTAGCAGTTTTGATGCTTTCCAAAAATTCGCCGTTGTAAATTTGGCCTGGTTCATGGCCGAAGGTCAACGAGCCAGCCTTGTTGTAGATGTACATCATCCCCAACATCATGCCCACATCACCAATCCGGGTGGTGATAAAGGCTTTTTTGGCAGCTTCGCGAGCCGAGGGCTTGAAGAACCAAAAACCAATCAACAAGAACGAACACAGACCCATCAACTCCCAGCAGATAAAGAACAGCAATAAATTATCTGCCAGCGTCATTCCCAACATCGAAGCGGTAAATAACGCAATATAGGAGAAGAAGCGCGATTGGCGTTGGTGGCCTGTGGGGAATTCATCGTGAGCCATATAGCCCACTGAGAAGAGGTGAATACACCATGCAGCCAGCGTGACCATCGCCAACATCAGCACCGTAGCACCATCTAAGCGATAGCCAAATTTAAAAAACCCTGAACCATCTGGTGCCCATGCAAACGATTTAGCATAGAAATTCCCAAATGTTGGAATTGCGGTTTCCGCATGGCCACCTTCAGCGGTAGCCTCGCTGGCCGATTCTTGGCTAGCTGCGGCAACCAATGGTGCATTAGGGAATCCTTCGCTGATCGATTGTGCTAAAACACCCCAGGCAATCACCGTAGCCAGGCCAAGCAAGACTAACGCCGTGGTATACGACGCTTTGCGCGAGCGCCCAATCGGTGGCACGAGGGTGATCAACACAAATGCTGCCAATGGCAGCAGCGGAATCAACCACGCAAGATCAAAAAACGGCATTGATCAGTCCCCTACTTCGAGACGAATTACAAAGGGTGGTCAAAGTGCTGGGCACTCTCGCCGGCCTTGGCAAAACGTCACTATCCTTTAAGTGTATCTATTTCGTCAGCGTTAATCGTCAAGCGAGCACGATAGATTGCAATCACCATTGCCAAACCAACCGCCACTTCAGCAGCGGCAACTGCGATGGTAAAAATTGCAAAGACCAAGCCCGCTGTGCCCGTTGGTTGTAGGTAGCGCCAGAAAGCGACTAAGTTAATGTTGACTGAATTCAACATCAACTCAATCCCCATCAGCATCCCCACGATGTTGCGCCGTGAGAGCGCCCCAAACAGGCCGATGCAGAACAATCCGGCAGCGAGGGTAAGCACCCACACTAATGGGACAGAACCAACCATCGTTTTCTCCTTATGCCTGTTCGGAATCTAGCGCAACAACTGCGCCTTCAGCATCACGAGGCTCGACAATCCCACGTTTTTTCAACGCAAGCTCTTCAGCCAAGGTCAGCACACGGCGACGGCGGGTTCGTTCTTCATAGGCAATTACAATCGCCCCAATCAAAGCCATCAACAACAAAATTGAAATAACTTCAAAAGGCAAGAGGTATTCGCCCATAAACGAGCGCCCAATCTCGGTAGCGGTTGCAACTTGCAAGCCAGCGGCGGCAGTTCCTTCAACCGGAGCTGGGCCAACTTGAGCCAGTTTCGAAGCTTCTTCCCAAGTTGAGCCATGCTGCCAGAGTGTTGGCACAATCACTCCGAATAGCCCCAAGGCAATCAACAGGGCTACCCACCAGCGCTCAAATACCACGCGCACACCTTCACCAGTAACTTGGCGTGTGAGCATGATAGCAAACAAAACGAGGATTGAAACAGCCCCCGCATAGACCAAAATCTGGACAACTGCTAAAAATTCAGCTTCCATCAGCAAATAGAGCGCTGCCACCCCGATAAACGAGGCAATCAGCCATAATGCTGAGTGGATGATGTTTCTGACTGTCACGACCATAATGCCCGAACCGAGCGTCAGCAGCGCGATGACAATAAAAACACCTATCGCAATCGGGTTCATCAAGCTAGTCCTTCCGTATGAAGGATGGAGCAATCGCCCCATCCTTCACGCTTGCGCTTTTACGATAATCCAAGAGCAAGTTCTTCGTCGGTTGTGTATAAGTGTTTCTGGACGTTGCGGTTGGTCAGGCGCATAATCAGCGCGACAGCCCCTGCATTGATCAAGAGGGTCAGCACTACGGCAATTGCCAAACGCCCCCAATTGGTGGCATCAGCAGTGCTTGGTGCACCAAACCACTCGGTCAATTGCGGCCATTGTTGATCCCAGCGCAGCAGCGCTACCCAGAACGAGGCGCTGAGAATGTTGACCAATACCAAGGGCAGCAAGAACTTCCAAGCAAAGCCCATCAGTTGGTCAACCCGCAAACGTGGTACTGTTGCACGGATCAAGACCATGATAAAGAACAGCGCGAAGGACTTGAGCAGGAAGTAAATCAGTGAAAGCAAACCACCAGCAAAGCCACCCAGCGCATCAACCCCAGGCCCGTTGCCACCACCAAGGTAGAGGGTCGCGGTGATAAAACAGACGGCTAGGTTGCTCATGTAGTTTGAGAGATAGAAAACCGCAAACTTCATGCCGCTATATTCGGTCATATAGCCTGCGATAATTTCTGAGTCGGCTTCGGGAATATCAAAGGGTGTGCGCTCGCCTTCGGCCAAACTGGCTGTGAAGAACAAGGCAAAGCCCAACAAGCCCACTGGTGAGAAGACAAACCAGCCCAAGCCGCCAAAGTCATTTTGTGCTTCGACAATCTTTTGCAGCGACATCGAGCCTGTCATCAACACCACGGGAATAATCGCCATAACTTGGGGAATTTCATAGCTGATCAATTGCGCAACCCCGCGCATCCCCCCCAGCAAGGCAAATTTATTGTTGGAACCCCAACCAGCCATCATCATGCCAATGCTGTGCAAACCGCCAGTCGCGATCACAAACAACACGGCGGCGTTCAAATCGACGGGGAACATGCGCCCCCACGGAATGACCGCAAACGAAAGCACGGTTGCCCCCAGCATCACCACTGGAGCCAAAAAGTGCACAATTCTATCTGCTTCACGGGGCGTTGCATCTTCCTTGGTCATCGTTTTGATCGCTTCGGAAATTGGTTGCAACAACCCTTGAGGACCAACGCGGTTGGGGCCGCGGCGGTCTTGCATATACGAAATAGCGCGGCGTTCATACCACGTCAGGAACATCATGCCAACCGAACCGCCCACGAGAATGAGGGTTACTTTAATGATGCTGGCAATCAGAACACTCAGCCATGATGCAAAGCCTAGTTGTGTTAGTGCATCAGCCATCGATTATTCTCCTCGTTGGGCACGTTTCGCAGCGCGAATTGCCTCAAGCTTGGCACGTTTGTCTTCCGACATGTTCTGACCAATTGCCGCAACTGGGCCACTTGGTGCGGCGCTGGCTGCTGGCGTATCGACAACTGTTTCCACAATTGGCGCAGCTTCAGCGACTGGTGCAGCACCAGCATCGCCACCACCACGCTTAGCAGCGTTGGCAGCACGAATTGAAATCAGCTTGGCAACTTTTTCTTCTGGCATGTTTTTGCCAATTGCTGCCACAGGGCCGCGTGGCTTAGCAGCAGCGGCTGGCGCAGCGCCAGCTACTGGAGTTGCAGCGACGGCAACCGCAGCACCACCCTTGACCTTTTGGCCATGGTCGCGACCAATCGCGCCTGGGCGGCGTTTGATATTGTTTTGCAACTTCTTCATGGCTTGTTCTTTGACATCCGACCACATGGTTGGCGCAATCGCTTCGTAATACGAGATTGGGCGCAACAAACGGTCGTAGTTCACATCAAGCTCTGGGTGGTTGCCCGTTGATAATTCAAAATCATGGTCCATTTTGATTGCATCAAATGGACAAACTTCGGCACAGTAGCCACACGACATACAGGTGTCGTATTCCAACACAAAGTTGGCAGCGGCTGGAACTGGCTTACCAGTTGCGGGATCTTTCGCTTGGGTAATGTGAATCACCTGCGGCGGGCAGATCCGCTCACATTGGAAACATGAAGTACACAATTCATGGCCAGTTGCATCATCGTAGAGCAAAATTGGCATATTGCGATAAGCCTCAGGCAGCACCAGCCGCTCTTCGGGATATTGCACATTGAATTGGCCTTCGGTATCGGCGCGGTCGCTGTTGGGTTTGCCAAACAAAGCCTTGCGGAATTTGCGAAACACAATTCCCAAGCCCTTGGTCATCCCCTGACCAGCCCGAAAATCCGCGTCATTGCGTTCAACAACGAACACGTCTTCAGTTGCTAAGTGGCTCAACGTCATCGGTCTACCTCGCCCATCACGATATCGATACTACCCAAGATAACCACAACGTCGGCAATCGAGTAGCCTTTGCACATATCAGCCAGCGATGAAAGGTTGATGAACGATGGAGCACGCACTTTATAGCGATACGCGCTACCTGAGCCATCGCTCACAAGGTAGAAACCAAGTTCGCCTTTGGGCGATTCAACCCGCGCATAGGCTTCGCCAGCAGGAGCTTTGAGGCTTTGTTGCTTGACTTTGGGGTTGATAAAGCCACCAGTTGCATCGGGCAATTGTTCGATCGCTTGCTCCAAAATTTTGTACGATTCGCGCATTTCGGCGATCCGTACCAAGAAGCGGTCGTACACATCGCCAACTGTGCCAACTGGTACTTTAAATTTGAAGCGATCGTAAACGGCATAGGGTTCGGCTTTGCGAATATCATAGGCAACGCCTGAACCACGCAAGACTGGACCAGTCACGCTATAGGCCAGCGCCAACTCTTTGGGCAACACGCCAATATTACGGGCACGCGCCAAAAGAATTTCACTGTTGAGCAACAAGCCTTCAAAATCGTCGAAGTAGTGCGGTAAACCCTGCATCAACTTCTTCAATTCGGTGATGAACCAATCGTCGATATCGCGCACCACCCCGCCAAAGCGGCAGTAGTTACACATCATGCGAGCGCCCGACACATACTCAAACATGTCGAGAATTTTTTCCCGTTCGCGCATACCCCAGAGCAATGCCGTTTGCCACGCACCCATGTCGCCGAGCATAAAGCCCATTGCGGTAGCGTGGTTCAAAATTCGCGAAAGCTCATCCATAATGACGCGAATGTATTGGGCACGTTCAGGCACTTCAACGCCGGCAAGCGTCTCGACAGCCCGGGCATAGGCATGATTGTTGACCATCGAATTAAAGTAATCGAGACGGTCGGTGAAGGGCATATTTTGCAAATAGGTATTGACTTCACCAAGCTGCTCGTGATTACGATGCAAATAGCCAAACACTGGTTTAAGGTCAACCAAGGTTTCGCCATCGACAGTCACCAACATCCGAAACACACCGTGAGTCGAAGGGTGCTGAGGACCAATATTAATTTGCAGTTCTTCAGTCTTTAGCATTGACTATTCTCCCGTGACGTGGGTATATTTATCGCCCGTCTTGGGGAAGTCTTTCCGCATTGGAAAGCCCTTAAACTCATCCCACATATAGATCCGTGCCAGATTTGGATGGCCAGGGAACACCACACCATACATATCGTAGGCTTCGCGTTCTTGCAAATCGGCACCAGGCCAGGTGGGAGTTAGCGATGGAACAATACACTCTTCTGGGCTACGACCAATCCGCACCCGCACCCGTAGGTCGGGGCCACCCTCAGCAGCGTTATAAAATTGATAGACAACTTCGATTAACCCTTGTTTGAGGTAATCGACCGCTGTGATGTTAGAAAGCAAAGTGTAGCCAAATTTATCACGGATGAAGTGGGCAACTTCGACAAGTGCCTCAGCCTTAACCACTGCATCGAAATCGAGCAATATGGTTTGGCCTTCGCCATGAGCTTCGGGTTGGTCGGTTGCTTGGGTATCCCAACGGGTATCTAGGGCGTTGGGCATTTCGGTTTGCAGGATCGAGCGCAGTTCGCCTCTAGCCAGCAATGCCATGGGCTACCTCCTCGATCGTTACCGTGCCAGCCCGCAACATTGGCTTGGGCTGATTGCCTTCCAAGGCTTTAATTGATGCATCGCGTTCGCCTTTGCCACCCAAGGCTGGGCTAACAAATGGCGGCATTTTGGGCGTGCCACCCACGGGGTCGGCAGTCCCAGGGATTCCAGGCACTTCCAAGCCTTCAGCACCAAAAATTGGCACTGGAAACTCGTTGACCACGCCTTCATCATCGCCATACCAACGCACTTGTTGTAATGATTGCACATCGATTTGCGCTTGCAAGGTCATCAAGGCGTGCAACAAAGCTTCAGGGCGAGGTGGGCAACCCGGAATATACACATCAACCGGAACATATAAATCAACGCCGCGCACCACATTGTAACCATCGCGGAAGGGGCCACCAGAGGTTGCACAAGCTCCCATCGAAATCACATAGCGTGGCTCAGGCATTTGGTTAAACAAACGAACAACCTGTGGAACCATTTTCTTGGTCACAGTCCCAGCAACGATCATCACGTCAGCTTGGCGGGGCGAGGCGCGAAAGAGTTCCGAGCCAAAGCGCGAAATATCATAACGCGAAGCAGCTGCGGCAATCATCTCAATCGCGCAGCAAGCTAACCCGAACTGCATCGGCCACACCGAAGAGCGGCGACCCCAGTTGTACAGCTTATTGATGGTCGTAAACAGCACCCCCTGCTGCTCAAGATCCATTTGCGTTTGTAGATCAGACATACGCCCTCCGGGCAAAATGGTGAATTGAATTAGGCCAAGGCCCAGCGCAGCCGCGCCGCCTCCGCGCCGTCACTCCCCTATTCGTCGTTTAGATCCACTCAAGTGCGCCTTTTTTCCAGGCATACACCAAACCGATGGTCAGAATTGCTAAAAAGACCACCATTTCAAAGAGGGCAAACAAGCCCAGTTGCCCATAGGCCACTGCCCATGGATACAAAAAGACCGTTTCGATATCGAAAATCACAAAGGCCAAAGCATACAAGTAGTATTGAACTTTGAATTGGACCCAGATATCGCCAATCGCCTCCAAACCACACTCGTAGGTCGAAAGCTTGACTGGTGTGGGTCGGTTGGGCCGTAAAAAGGCCGACAGCACCAGCGGCAAGAGCGGAAAGGTGATCGCGGCAAGCGCGAAGATCCCGATAAACGCATAGTTTGTAAGCATAGGTCGGTCTCCTAGTGATGCCTGTTACAAACACACAAAGAGCGAGACGGGTAAGCCCCAGTACTCGCTGTACATAATTGCACTAACACCGTGCAGCCATTGCGAAGTATATCACAGGCAGATTAAACTGACAAATAACTTTTAACCCTCAAGAGGTGGTTTTTAGCCCTTTATAATCAGCTATTTCGAAAATCGAAAATTATGTCAAGTTCTCATCTGGGTTGGTTGCAAACGCTGTAACTGCGGGTTTTAGGGGCTAAAAAAGGGGCAGCAGCATCAAGCTATTGTCAATGCTGCTGATCAGAGTTAACGTGAAAGTTTGAGCTCGATCCGCCCAATCCGAATGATGTCGCCATAGACAATTGGCGTTGGATCAGCTACTTCAATATCATTAATAAAGGTGCCGTTGGTTGAGCGCTGATCTTCAAGCCACCAGCTATCACCACGCCACTCCAACAGGGCATGCTCCGAGGATAAAAATGAGTCGTTCAGGGCCACATCGCTATCAGGCCGCCGCCCAATCATATTGACCGCGCCAAGCTCAAAGGCATAGCCACGCTGCAAACCAGTATCGCCACTCGACATGACAATCAGTTTGCCATATAAATTTTGCGCCGCTCCCGCCAGCACGCCCGCACCACCAGTTCCTGTGCCAACTACCTGCAATTCGCGCCGAATAACCCGTACTACCTGGTACAAAAAGAAGTACAAGAAAAAGATCACGCTAATTCGTAAGAGCAAGATTACAAAATCGAGCGTAGCACTGGTGATGCTCTGACCCATTTAGGCCTCCTCAAAACGCAATTCCAAGCCGCCGAGCGACACAATATCGCCGTTGCGCAGTTCCCGTTCTTGCACCGGATCACCATTGACAAAGGTTCCGTTGGTCGAACGCACATCGCTGACCCAAAAACGTCGCGCCCGATAGCGCAGTTGGGCATGCTCGCGCGAAACCCGACTATCTTCTAAAATCAAGTCGTTATTCAGGCCACGACCCAAATTGGTCACCGATTTTTTAACTGGAATCCGGTGTTCGCCTTGGTCAGTATACAAGATTAAGTTGGCTTTTGGGGTAGCTGGCTGGCCAGTCATCGCCGCACCATTTGGCCCGATCATTTGGGTATTGCCGCCCAAGTGCGCTGGCGCTTCGCTGATTTGGCCATCGATCATAATTGAGCGTTGCTTAACCGCCGGATCAGCCACCAACTCAACATTTGGATGGTTGATCATGGTAAAACCACGTTCACGGGCTAGCTCAGCCAAATAGCGGGCCATCTCGTGCTGCAAATTGGTTTTAACTGGCTCAAAGGCTTTATAATCATCAGGGTGCAAGTGCGCTTTATAGGCATTCGGCACCAAAATCCGATCCATGCTAATGGTTTGCTGGCTTTCCATGGCCCGCTCAAGGCGCTTGCCAATTTCGGCTGGCTGAATCGGGCTGCGGAACAAACGTGCCACATTGCCCTCAACCATCCCTTCCATAAATTGTTCAAAGCGTGATAATGCACTCATCGATATTCCTCCGTGCGCAGGAGTTGACTAAGCAGCAATCTGCGATAGATCAACCAAGAATTGTTCAATCGCCGCATCGCCGCGTAGATGAAAAACCAGTTTAGTCGTTTTAGCCTCAGCTAGGCGTTTCAACACTTTTGGTCGCCGAGCCTTTGGGTACGTCCAGACAAATTCAAAAGCTACTCGATCGAGCTTTTCGGGGCAATCTGGCGCTAAATCAGGCCGTGAACGTCCGTGATACATGATTCGGCGTTTGACCACCCGCCATAAACACAATAAGCGTGGCTGATCAACAAAAATAATAGTATCGGCATAAGGCCAACGTTCATCGAGCGTTGCTGAATAATTGCCATCCATAATCCATTCTGACGCTTGCACCAATTCGCGTTGTTGCGCTCGCCATGTCTCGCGATCTGGCTCGACCCAATTTGGTCGCCAAAAATGGCTATCGAGATGGATGACTGGCAACTTCAAAACTGCCCCAAGTCGCTTGGTCAGTGTGCTTTTGCCCGACCCCATAGAGCCAAAGATCAAAACCCGCCGAATCGCTTTCACTTGGCTGGCTCCTTGACCGCTGCACCCAAATATGAAGGCTCTAAGCTAGTCAAATCGTCGCGTTCGCCCGCTTGCAGCCGATTCCAAGCAATCTCGGCTAAGAAACCAGCGCGGCGCAAACCAACCGCTGGCGATGGAATCACAACCCCAGCCCCTCGTGCTTCGTTAATTGACAACGCTAAACGAGGGTCAACATCGCCGCAAACTAACGCCAATTCAGGAATTGCCGCCAACAATTCTTCGCGCGAAACATTGCGTTCAACTCCGATTCGCGTCCAAGCTCGGCGTAAGCGATATTCAGCCATGGCATACCGATCGCGCCCAAGTTTGATCACGGCAATCACGCTGCGCCCAATCCGCTGATGGGGATAGGCCAAGGTTTCAAGGCTGCTAATACCAAGCAACGGCAAATCGTGGGCCAAGGCTAGGCCTTTGGCACTGCTCATGCCAACCCGAATGCCGCTCCACGAGCCAGGCCCAACCGAAACGGCAACCCCAGTTAATTCAGCTGGGGTCAGATCAAGGTTGCTGAGTAATTGCTGGGCCATTGGCAATAATTGGCTGGAATGGCCGCGCCCAGCAAACCAATTGGCTTCAGCACGTAATCCAGTGGCATCGTACACGGCAACCCCAGCGGTGTCGGTGGCAGTATCAAAGGCAAGTAACATAACAATCTCAATCTAACAACACAGGCAGAAGGCCCAATTATTTACCACGTAAGCGCTGGATCAATTGCTTATAGCGCTCGCCATGCGGCTTGAGTCGCATCATCCGTTTAGTTTCGGCTAAGTGATCGATCCGAATTTCCAGATATTCACTGGGCAACGAGTCGGAGACCCGTTCAGCCCATTCGATCACACAAATTGCGCTATCGTCCCACAATTCTTCCAAACCAATCGAATCGAAATCCTTGGCATTACCCTCAAGTCGATACAAATCGATATGGTGAATGCGGGTGCGACCATGGGTTTTATCGGCAGTATAGTTATTGACTAAAACAAAAGTTGGGCTGGTAACGTCTGCTTCAGGGATACCAAATGCGCTGGCAATGCCCTTGGTGAGGTGGGTTTTGCCCACGCCAAACGTCCCAAACAACAGCACTAAATCGCCAGCGGTTAAGGCTGCACCGATCTGCTGACCAATTCGCACCGTGTGGGCTGGCCCATGGCTAACCACATCGATGCTATCAGGCTCTAAAATGGCAGGAATACGTGCTTTCATAGGCTCAATTGTAGCATATGCTGGCTGAAAACGGGCATCATCCCAATTGCCATGGCTCCTATGCTCTACGCTACTTGTCAAGCCGATCAATGCCGCTTTAGCATAGCGCCTAAATTAGCAAACACCGATGATATTTCGCTGAAATCATTATGTTCAGACAATCTTCTAACATTGGCCTACTATGTTTTTAACAAGGCTCTGCTATGCTAACTGCAACGACAACTGAATAGGGAGGTTTCGCACAGATGAATTTGAATATTTACACCGAAAAATCACGCGCAGCTATTTTTGATGCCCAAAGCATCGCTTCTCGCAACGGCCAAAGCGAAATCACACCAGAACACGTTCTTGTGGCCTTGCTCGAACAAGCTGATGGCGTGGTTCCGCAAATTATCACCAAAATGGATCGCGATCCGCAGGCCTTAGTTGCTGCGGTTAATGATGAAATTCGCCGTTTGCCCCGAGTGAGTGGCACTCAAATGCAGCCTGGCATTGGACAACGCTTAGATCAAGTATCTCAAACCGCCGAAAATGAAGCCAAAGGCATGGGCGATGAGTATGTTTCCACCGAACATCTCTTGCTTGGCCTCGCAAGCGAACGCGCCAAAGGCCCATCGCAACGCTTGCTGACCTCGTTTGGCATTACCAAAGATGCGATTCTCAAAACCTTAACTGCCATCCGTGGCAATCAACGGGTCACCGACCAAAATCCCGAGGGTAAATATCAAGCGCTCGAAAAGTATGGCCGCGATTTAACGACGTTGGCCCAACGCGGCAAGCTTGATCCAGTCATTGGCCGCGATGAAGAAATTCGCCGCACGATTCAGGTCCTTTCACGCCGTACCAAAAATAATCCAGTCTTAATTGGTGAGCCAGGCGTTGGTAAAACTGCGATAGTCGAGGGCTTGGCGGCGCGGATTGTGCGCGGCGATGTGCCCGAAGCACTGCGTAACAAACGTTTGATCGCGCTCGATTTGGGAGCGCTGGTGGCAGGCGCAAAATTTCGCGGCGAGTTTGAAGAACGGCTCAAAGCTGTGCTCAGCGAAGTAACCTCGGCTGATGGTCGGGTAATTTTGTTTATCGATGAGTTACATACCGTGGTTGGCGCTGGTGCTGCCGAAGGCTCGATGGATGCCTCGAATATGCTCAAGCCCGCATTGGCTCGCGGCGAACTGCACACAATCGGGGCAACCACGCTTGATGAATATCGCAAATATATTGAGAAAGATCCAGCATTGGAACGCCGTTTCCAACCTGTTTTGGTCGGCGAGCCAAGTGTTGAAGATACCATCTCGATTTTGCGCGGCTTGAAAGAACGCTACGAAACCCATCACAACGTGCGAATTACTGATGCAGCGATTGTCGCCGCCGCAACCTTATCCAATCGCTATATCGCTGATCGCTTCTTGCCCGACAAAGCAATTGACTTAATCGACGAAGCTGCTGCCAAACTACGCATGGAAATCACCAGCGATCCGGTTGAACTCGATGAGATCAAGCGCAAACGCATGCAATGGGAAATTGAACGCGAAGCCTTGAAACGCGAAAAAGATCCTGCCTCCAAGGAGCGCTTGGAGCGGCTCGAACGTGATTTGGCCAACTTGCGCGAACAACAGGCAGTGCTCGATACCAAACTTTCCAGTGAGCGCGGCGCAATCAATGCTATCGCTCAACTCAAGGAAAAAATCGATCAAACCAAGGTGCAAATCGAGCAAGCTCAACGCCAATACGATTATAACCGTGCTGCCGAGTTGCAATATGGCACGCTCAACAGCTTAGAGCAACAACTCGGCGAGGCCGAAGCCAAAGTTCGCGATATGCAAGAACATGGTATGTTGCTCAACGAAGAAGTCTCCGAAGAAGATATTGCTCAAGTTGTCGCCAAATGGACGGGTATTCCGGTTTCCAAGCTGTTGGAAGGCGAATTGCAGAAACTGGTCAAGATGGAAGAACGCTTGCATGCCCGCGTGATCGGCCAACACGAAGCGGTCAAAGCCGTTTCCGATGCAGTGCGACGTTCACGGGCCGGCTTGCAAGATCCCAATCGACCACTAGGTTCGTTCTTATTCCTTGGGCCAACTGGGGTTGGTAAAACCGAGTTGGCACGGGCTTTGGCTGAATTTTTGTTCGATGACGAAGCAGCAATGGTGCGGATCGATATGTCGGAATATATGGAGCGTCATGCCGTGGCACGGCTGATTGGTGCACCTCCAGGTTATGTTGGCTACGAAGAAGGCGGCCAATTAACCGAGGCTGTGCGCCGTCGCCCCTATAGCGTGGTGCTGTTCGACGAAATTGAAAAAGCCCATCCCGATGTGTTCAACACGCTATTGCAATTGCTCGATGATGGTCGCCTGACCGATGGCCAAGGTCGGTTGGTCGATTTCACCAATACCGTGGTGATTATGACCTCGAACATCGGCAGTAATCGGATTCAAAGTTTGGTTGATGATGAAGAAGCGATGCGCGAAGCCGTGTTGGAAGAATTGCACGACGAGCTACGGCCTGAATTCCTCAACCGGATCGATGATGTGATTATCTTCAAGCCCTTGACTCAAGCTGAAATCAAACATATCGTCGATATTCAGGTTGATCGGCTGAGCAAACGCTTGAGCGAACGCAAACTTAAATTGGTGTTGAATGAAGCGGCCCGTCAGCACTTAGCTCAAGTTGGCTATGACCCAGTGTTCGGCGCACGGCCACTCAAACGCGCCATCCAGAGCGAGTTGCTCAATCCATTGGCCTTGGAAGTGCTCAAAGGTAAATTCCCAGGTGGCACAACCGTCAATGTTGATGTTAAAAATGGCAAACTCAGTTTCGACTAAGTGCTAGCAATCGCAGCCCTCATCAGTAGCTTGATGGGGGCTTTTGTTGGTGCGAAAAATGCCCTATACTAGCCCCATTCAGCCAATTGTCGATGGAGCAGTATATGCCCTTTCGTCGTCCACGTCGCGGGCGGATTAGCCCAATTCGACGTAAACAAGGAGTTTCTGTGGCCGAAACAAGCGTAGAAAAAATTACAGCCGCCGCCAATGGCTTGCTGATGATGAGCGAAACCGATGCCCCCTTCACGCCGTTTGCTTGGGATGCTGCCACTCCATTCAGCCCCGAAGCCCTCGCCAATGGCCAGCCCATCCAAACCATTAGCCTTGAGCAATTCTTGGGCAATGCTACAACTGTGCAAGAGTGGCATGGCGAGGCTGAAAAAGCCACGGTTAGCCAATTTCAGCAGTTGGTCGAAGTGCTCAAGGCCGAATTAACCGATATCCAAGTCTATCGTGTGGGCGAGATTAACATCGATGCCTATATTGTGGGCAAGGATAGTGCAGGCAATCTGGTTGGTTTAAAAACCCAGTTGGTCGAAACTTAGACCAAAAACCATTGCACCAAAAATGGTTTACAACGCCGCCGTAGCCGATCGCGCAAATTGTAGAGATCATTGGCCTGCAAGCCGAGCTGTTTCGCCAAAGCTGTAATGTTGTTATCCTCGCACAACAAGGCATACCAATATTGCTGGGCAATTGGATACAGCGGATCATCGACCATCGCGTGAACTTCAGCTGCCATGTGCCGTTGAAGTTCACAGCGCTCAACATGCTCATCGGGTGAAAGATCAGGCGAAGCAATCGTGTCGCCTAATTCACGTTGATGATCACGCCCATGGCTTTGGCTCAGGTAATAGGTTTGATCTTGGGGCTTGGGCGTATAAACATTGCTACTTTCGTGGATTCTGCGTCCGCCACTGCCACCATGTTTTTTGGCATCCTTGGCTCGCCACCAATGAATAATCGCCCGATCAGCGATCGTGTGAATATAGCTGCGCAAGCGGGCTTCAAAGCGAAATTGGGGCAGCGAACGTTTGACATTTTCGTAGGCCACTAAATCTGGTGAATGCTCACACAATTGCGAACCATTGCCCAGCGAAAAGCGCTTGCAACGATACCAGCTCAAAATCTCATCCATAATCGAGACCCAAATCAGTTCATGACTAGGATGTTGTGGATCGCAGGCGGCGGCGACCGTGGCATAATCATGATAGACATTAACCACCACATCAGCAAATTTGGCAGGGTTGGGGATTGGGTTGCGTTGCAAGATTTCACAACTGCGCTGGCAAAGAAGCTGGCATCCCGCCCCATCTAAATTCCAGCACTGTTGTTGATTCAAATCAGCTACTATATCAGTTAAGTCGTCGGGCTTAGTCATATGCTGCCTCATTCTAAACATAATTCAATTAATACAATCGGCTGCACTGCATAACAAATGGTAATGCTAGGATGATTTGCAGAACATGGCGGCACACGCGAATTATTCTCTCGTAAACTTGGGATAGAGTAGGCTCCTTATTTCAATCATTTTAATAAGCCAGCAGACAATTGGTGAACAAAATGACGGTAACAATTGATAACAGTTGGTGGGAATAGTGCTATTAAATCATGATCTATTTATATATCACAACAGTTCTTAAGGGCTTATTGTGGATAGGACTAAGTGCTAGGCATGGCCTATATCCAACCAGCTTTACCTGACTTGCAACGAGAACTAGATCGAATTAGGCTAAATGAACCCTTAAAAAGTGTTAGAAAGCCACGTTGACCAAACCCTTAGCAACCACTCAAGCCCATTTCAAGAAAGCAAGCCTATGCCAGAGCAACCAATCGTCCCATGGAAAGTGCGTGCTTGGCGCTGGATCAAGCAATGGTGGCAGGATATTGTCCATGGCGCTGATCCATTTGCAACGCTCACGGCGATTTTGGCCTTGTTTACGGCATTAATTGGGATTATGGGCGCAGTCAATTTAGATTATGGTGATGTGCCAACCGCCGTTATTTTGCTCGATTTTGGGGTTACATTGTGTTTGGGCGGCTTAGCATGGTGGATGTTCCGCCAACCTAATGCACTTTGGCCACGCTGGATTGTGGTTGCTGTGCTCACGATCGCCTGTTTTTATGTGCTGGCGACGATTCCCTCGGATGCGGCGGTGGTTGTCTTGACGATGTTGCCAATTTTGATGGCAATGTTGGCTAGTCGGCGGTGGTGGCCAATTGCCTTTTACCCGCTCTCAGTCACGATTGTTGCTTCGATTCATGCTGGTGGTTGGCGCGTTTTTACGCCAGCTATCATCGCATTCAACATTTTAGAGTTTTTGATGCTCTGGGGGGTCACGTCGCAGGCGGTGCAATTTGCCAAAGCACGGATCAAAACTGAAGCTCAACTGAGCAAAGAGCAGCAAGTCCGCCAATTTATGCGCTTCTTCCAGCACGAATTGCGCTCCTACAGTAATAGCCTTGATGTGCTGTTGCCAATGCTCAATCAACATCTTGCCAAACAATCAGTGATCGACCACGATGCGATTCATCCGCAGGAGTTGGTGCGTGTATTGCAAACCACCGCCGATTCAATTCGCCAACTCACCACCGAATTGCTGGTGCTGACCCGCGAAGGCCAATTGCTGCCTCAACAACGCATTCCCATCCAATTATTGCCACTGCTGCAAACTGAACAAGCTGAATGCCAAACCGAAATGCAGCGCCATGGCCTTAATTCGACGATTCAGATCGATTGCCCGGCTGATTGTATTGTGGTTGGCGATGCACTTTTTTTGCGCTTGGCGATTCATACGATTTTGCAAAACGCGATCGAGGCGCTGTTACGCCACCCTGGCGAAGGCCAAATCTTCATTCAGGTTGAACAAACGCCTCAATCGACGCAGATTGAGATCTACGACACGGGCAAGGGCTTTCCTGCCGATTTGCTTGATCATTTAAATCAGGCTCAATCGTTGAACCAAGCCTTGGGCTGGACGACCAAAATGGGTGGCAGCGGCTTAGGTATGCCCTTGATTCGCCATGTGGCACTCTTGCATGGTGGCACTGCCCAGTTTAGCAATCGGCCAGAAGGCGGTGCACAAATTAGGCTCAATTTGCCGCAGGTTTAGCAATCGTCAAACGAAATAGCAATGGTGCACCAAAGGTCGTCCACACGCCAATGATCAAATAACGGATACCATCAGCAATCAGCGTTTCGGGCAAAATACTTTTGAGCAGCGCCCGCAACACAAATACAATGCTAATGCCCAGCACGATTTTGATTAATTGCCGCCACCACACTGTTTGCACTTGAAATTGCGCGTAGCGTTGTTGCAAACCCAACGTGCCCAACGAACCAGCTAAAAAGCCCAGCATCTTAACTCGATCAGCACCAGGATCGACCAATAAGCCAATTAAGCTGATCGCGGCCACTGCTAAGGCTAAGCGTTCTTGCTGTTTGCTTGGCAAATTGCTGATAATTGGCGTGAGATAGATGCTGGCGACCACAATTAAACTGCCAAAAAACCAACCACCAAGCAGATCAATCGGCCAATGCACACCCAAATAGAGTCGCGAAAAGCTGACGAGCAAAATCATAATGCCAGCAATAGCCCAAGCCCAGCGCTGGCGCAGCCACAAGCCAACAAACGCCCAAAAAACCAAGGTATGTTGGGCATGACCGCTGGGAAACGAAGGACTCCACGAGCCATCATCTTCGAGCGCAGTGGCTTTAGCGCCTTCGCTCAACACAAAACGCTCAGGATATTCCGCCGCAGGTCGAGCAGTATCAAACCAATCTTTCAGCCAAGCATTGGTATAGAACGAGCCAAGTAACATCACCAGCAATCGCACGCCTAAGTTGATTCCAACACACCAAAAAATCAACGGCCCAAGCAGCAGGTAAAAATCCTCGCCGCCAATATTGGTAATCCACAAAAACAGCCGATCAAGCACTGGGTTATGCCATTGCTGCAAACGTTCAAGCAAATCGAGTTGCATCGCCAACCTCACTAAGATGATTGGCGCAATTATACGTTAATCAAAAACGGCTCCTTGGCAGCAACCAAGGAGCCGAAGCACTGGACGAATAAATGAGTTTAGCGACGTGGGCGGGCCAAGGTTGGGGTGATTTTCACACCGCGAATTTGGGTCCGACCAAGGGCAGCCAACACGCGGTTCGCAGCCTCATCTGGCACATCAACAAAGGTGAAGTTATCGAAAATGTCGATTGCGCCGATTGCACGGCCTGGCAAGCCTGATTCGTTGGCAATTGCGCCAACAATATCAGCTGGGCGCACACCCTGTTCGCGGCCAATGTCTACAAACAAGCGGGTCATGCCTTCTTCGCGGAACGAGCGGCCACCGTTGTTGCGATCGCCACCGCTACGAGGCCCACGGGCAGCCCGATCGCCACCGCGCTCACCAGGTCGCTCACCAGCGCGACCATTGTCGCGGCGATCGCCACGGCGACCATTATCGCGGCTATCGCGGCGATCACCACGGCGAGCATCGAAGGTGGCTTCGTCTTCAACCATTTCTAAAGGATCTTCGGCGGTCAAATCTGGCTCACCAAGCATCATCTTGAAGGCAGCAGCGGCCAAATCGGTTGGTGAATATTGTTCGGCCAATTCTTCAGCCAAGACCAAATATTGCTCCAAACCACCCTGTTCGTTGTGTTGCTCGATCAATTCACGCAAGTTATCTTTGAATGCTTCGCGGCGGCGGGCAACCACATCGGCAATCGTTGGCAAGCGTAAGCGTTGAATTGGAGCACCAGTCATACGTTCGATCGTGCGCAGTTGGCGGCGTTCGCGTGGCGTTACCAAGGTTACAGCAACACCTGAACGGCCAGCTCGGCCAGTTCGGCCAATCCGGTGAACATAGGCTTCTGGATCAAGCGGAATATCATAGTTGATCACGTGGCTGACATGTTCAATATCCAAACCACGGGCAGCAACGTCGGTTGCGACCAAAATTTCCACTTGTTCTTCGCGGAAGCGCTTCATCACGCGGTCGCGCATAGCTTGGCTTAAATCGCCGTGCAGCAATTCAGCGCCATAACCACGAGCCAACAATTTTTCACCAAGCTCATCGACCATGGCCTTGGTTCGGCAGAAAATAATCGCCGAGGTTGGCATTTCAAGGTCAAGAATCCGCGTGAGCACTTCAAATTTATCGCGTGCGCCAATTTCATAATAGACTTGGCGAATTTGCGGTACAGTCAATTGTTCGCGTTCGATCGTCACCATTTGGGGTGAGCGCAAGTATTTGCGAGCCAAACGCGCAATTTCATCGGGCATGGTGGCTGAATATAAAGCGGTTTGGCGATCTTTGGGAGCGCGTTCCAAAATATATTCAATATCATCAACAAAGCCCATGTTGAGCATTTCGTCGGCTTCGTCGAGCACCACAGTGCGCACGGTCGAAAGATCAAGCGTGCCACGTTCCATGTGGTCCATCAAACGGCCAGGTGTGCCGATGACAATATTGACCCCACGCTTCAAAGCGCGAAGTTGGCGATCAATTGGTTGACCACCATAGACTGGCAAGGCGCGAATATTCAAATATTTGCCATACGCTGAAATAGCATCCGAGACTTGGACGGCTAATTCGCGCGTTGGGGTCAAGATCAAGGCTTGCACACCCATGGCTTTGGGATCAATCCGTTCGATCGTTGGCAACGAAAAAGCAGCGGTTTTGCCGGTACCTGTTTGAGCTTGGGCAATAATATCATTGCCACTAAGCATCAAACCAATACTTTGGGCTTGGATTGGAGTTGGTTCTTCATAGCCAAGTTCAGTAATTGCCCGCAACGTCGCTTCGCCTAGCCCAAGTTCCGTAAACGTAGTCATTAAAACGAGTATCCTTTCGGTGAATGTAGGGTTAACAGCCCGTTGCTGTTACCGTCCCGCAGCGTGCGGAGTCGCCCTAACCCCCCGAATGGCAAGCAAGCGACGCGCACGACACAAAAAACGCGGGGGCTACACCGCCCGCGTTTTCGTTCTCTGCTTAGCGTTAGATCCGATTATAGCATGATTTTTTGATTATGCCAAAACGCAGATAGGTGCATCTTCTTAATTTTTGATTGCGCTGGCTCAGTTCAAATACTGTTCAATTTGCTGAAGCCATGGGGTTTGAATTGCCTGATTGGCAGCTTGTTTGAGCAACATTTGGCCATCGGGCTTGGCTTGTTGCCAACGAGCAACAGCATATAAATAGGCCAATTGCGGATCATCAGGGCTGGTTTGATAGAGCGGCGAGATCATGTGTTCAGCTTCAGCCGCCAACGAGCATTGCAACGCAGTATTGGCTACAACCCGCCGTGCCAACGCGTCAACTGGTGTATTCAGCGCTTGACGAGCATACTCCAAGCCACTGCTACAGCGGCGCAACGGCGTATTGATATAAAAATTGGCAGCCTCTAAAGCCAAACTGCCACTCAACGGCCCAGTCGCAATCGCTTGATTGTAGGCGGCGGTAGTGCCATTAAAATCGCCTTGGCTTAGGCTAATCGTTGCCGCAACTAAATAATTTTCGCTACTGGCTGGCTCCAAATTAACTGCTTGTTGCAATGCAGCCAGGGCCAAATCGAGCTGTTGACTGCTAGCGGCAATTTTGGCTTGGGTGCGTGGCAGGGTCGCAACATTTGGCCATTGCTCTTGAGCCGTGGCGATCAACGCCAACGCCGTGACATTATCACCAGCACTCCAATACAACAAGGCGCGTTGGTTAGCGGCAAAACTCGCCATTTGATCGCTGGCAGGAATTTGGCTAAGCAGTAGATCGGCGGCTTGCCACAAACCCTGTTCACTCCATAAACTGGCCACGCCAAGCATACGTTGAGTTGGATCTTGTGGCACAAGTTGCTGCATCCGCCGAATTCGTTGTTGCAACTGCCATGGATTGGCCAAGCGCGGGCCGCTGGTTTGCGGTTGAATTTGGGCTAAAACCTGTTGTGCAAGGCTCGGATCAGTGGGCAATGCCAGCTCAGCGCTCCGCAGCCAAGCCCAATTCTGCCAAGGCTGGGGCAAGGCTTGAACTTGATTTAATTGATTGGTCGCACTAATCAAATCGCCCACGCGGAACGCCAATTCGGCTTGTAGCAAGTGGCTCCATGGATCAGATTCTAAAGTACGAATTGTTGCTTGAACCGCAGCTTGATCGCCACGTTGCAAGCCAGCCCAGCCATAGAATTGCCAAGCTTGTTGGTGTTGTTCAACATTCAGAGGTTGGCGAAACACCTCGATTAATTGATAATCAGCTGCTTGCCACTCGCCGCGAGTCAAATACAACTCAGTCAAGGCTAATTGATTGGGCACACTTGGCTGGGTTTGGTTTAATTGTTGATATAAGCGAGTTGCTTGATGCCAGTTGCCAGCTAAACGAGCTTGAGCCGCTTGCCGCGCCAAACTTGGTGGCTGCCGAATAAGCCATATCAACCCAATAATGATGATTAAGCTAGCCCCAAGCCAACGCCAAATCCGTGCCACATGTGCCTCCCCAACCAGATTTAGGCCTATTATCCACGATTTTGCTGGGTTGGGTTTCGATCCACGAAGGACACGAAGGACACGAAGGACACCAAGGAGAGGGATCAGGGAACCACGAAGGACACGAAGGACTGGATACTGATCCTTAGCCCCTGACCCCAACCCCTAAAATAATCCTCGATCAATCCTAAAAAATCGCTATAATAACACAATTGTTCGATAATCAGTCGCAAGAACGACCATAAATAAGCATAAGCACAGTATAATTAATGACGTGATTTAGGAGGTCGTATGCCACCATTAAAAGTCCATGCACCCTACGAACCGCGTGGCGATCAACCACAGGCGATTGCCCAATTAGTCAATGGATTAAACAGCGGGCTTGTCCACCAAACCTTATTGGGGGCAACAGGGACTGGCAAAACTCATACAATTGCGCGGGTTATTGAGCAAGTTCAACGGCCTACCTTGGTGATGGCACATAATAAAACCCTCGCCGCACAGTTGTATGCTGAGTTTAAAGAATTTTTTCCTGAGAATGCCGTAGGCTATTTCGTTTCCTACTACGATGCCTATACCCCCGAAGCCTACGTGCCATCAAAGGATTTGTATATTGAAAAAGAAGCGCAAATCAATGAAGAAATTGATCGTTTGCGCCACGAAGCAACCCAAGCGCTGTTTACCCGCAGCGATGTCATTATCGTGGCCTCGGTCTCGGCGATCTACGGGCTTGGCTCGCCCACGGATTACGGTCAAGTGGCACTCAAGCTTAAAACTGGTGAGATTCGCAACCGCGATAAAGTGCTGCGAACGCTGATCGATCTACAATTTGAGCGCAACGATCTTGATTTTCACCGTGGCACCTTCCGTGTGCGTGGCGATACACTCGAAATCTTTCCAGCTAATGCCGAAAGCGCCTTTCGGATCGAGATGTGGGGCGATGAAATTGAGCGCATGGTCGAGGTTGATCCCTTGACAGGTGAGATTTTGACCCAAAAAGATCACATCGAAGTCTTTCCGGCCAAGCACTTTATTCCCAACGCCGACAAAATGCAGGCAGCAATTGGCGATATTCGGCTTGAGCTTGAACAGCAATTAGCCCATCTCGAAGGCGAAGGCAAAGTGCTTGAAGCAGCGCGGCTCAAACAGCGCACACTCTACGATCTCGAAATTATGGAAGAATTGGGCTACTGCTCAGGAATTGAAAATTATAGTCGGCATATGGATCGGCGTAGCGAAGGCCAAACACCGTGGACATTGCTCGATTACTTTCCTGATGATTTTCTTTTGGTGATCGACGAATCGCATATTTCAGTGCCGCAAATTCGTGGGATGTTCAATGGCGACCGTTCGCGCAAGCAAACCTTGGTCGATTTTGGCTTCCGTTTGCCCTCGGCGCTCGATAACCGACCCTTGATGTTTGACGAATTTTCCAAGCATGTGCATCAAGCAATTTATGTTTCAGCTACGCCTGGGGTCTACGAATATCAACATCATGAACAGGTAGTTGAGCAAATTATTCGGCCAACTGGCTTGCTCGACCCTATGGTTGAAGTGCGACGCACCCGTGGCCAAATCGATGATTTACTTGGTGAAATCAAACGGCGGGTTGATACTGGCTCGCGGGTATTGGTCACAACCCTCACCAAGCGCATGGCCGAAGATCTGACCGATTATCTCAAAGAAATGGGCGTGCGCACTCAATATCTCCACTCCGATGTTGATACGATTGAGCGCATCGACATTCTGCGTGATTTACGTTTAGGGGTTTTTGATGTGCTGGTGGGGATCAACCTCTTGCGCGAAGGCTTAGACTTGCCTGAAGTATCGTTGGTGGCAATTCTTGATGCTGATAAAGCGGGCTTCTTACGCTCCGAATCGTCGTTGGTGCAAATTATTGGGCGGGCTGCCCGCCACATCGATGGTACGGTGCTGATGTATGCCGATACGATTACCCCAGCCATGGATTATGCGATCAGCGAAACCCGTCGCCGTCGCCAAATTCAAGAGCGTTATAATCAACAACATGGCATTGAACCCAAAGGGATCGTCAAAGCAGTACGCGATTTGACCGAAGGTATGAAAAAAGTTGCTGAAAAACCAGCAGCCTACCAAACCGCCGCCAACCCCGACAGCATGACCAAAGAAGAACTCTTCAAAGTGATCAACGCGCTTGAAAAACAGATGAAACAAGCCGCCAAAGACCTAGAGTTTGAAAAAGCGGCCTTGCTGCGTGACCAACTGACCGAAATGCGCCAAACCCTAGCCTTGATCGACAACACGGCCTTGCTTGAGAGCGTCAATCGCAAACCACGAGCCAAAGCAGCTATGGTGGTTGAAGATACTGGTAAACGCAAAGTCAAAGGCCGTTCACGCGGCAAACTTTAATCGCAATGCGCGGCTGGTTGAGCACAGCTAGCCGCGCACCACCACCCAAACTGCCACCGCCAAAAATAGCTGGATCACTGAGCTACCAATTAAGAGTGCAAATGCCCCAGCTCGCGACGTGCGATAAACCAACGCGCCAAATCCAGCGTTGATCAGCCAAGCCAACAAGCCGACCAAAGGCAACGCTAATAATTGTTCGCGGGCTTCGACTCCACTAACCGCACCAGTCGCATCGATGCGAATTGGCACTTCGAGCGGCAATTGGTTATAGCGCCAAGCAATTAAGCCCCAAACTGCAAAATTGAGCAAGAGGCCAACTACTAATGCCCAACGCACGGCATTATTCAACCAAAAATCATAGGCAATCCGGGTGGAGCGCACCACACCTTCGCTTTGAACTTGGACAACCCCCAAATTGAGGCGGCTCTCGACCTCTTGGATGAAGCTATCACGTTGGGCTGGAGTAATCACATAACTGCCGCCAGTAGTGCGCAAAAGCAGTGATTGCTCGGCAGGCTGGGTACTAAAGAAATTCAAAATCTGCTCATCGGCAGCCTGACCAACCCCGCTGATATAGCCAAAGCGCGTCAGCAAACCAGGCTTTTGCTTGACATCAACACTTGGCTCAACCGCTGTGATCAAGTTCATTGGCACAACCGCAGTATTGCCCAACCAGTGAATTGTCAAGGCATTGCGATCAACTCGATAGTGCAAGGTTAAAGCACTACCAACCCGATAGAGCATAATCAAACTAATCAAAAAGCCCGAAACTGCGGTTGCAAACCAAGCAAAGGTGGTTAAATCGATGCGCCAGGCACTTGCAGTACCAGAGATATCAGCCAGCAATTGCATGGTTGCCCAGATCGTTGCGCCAATCATCAGCAGGGTGATTGCTAGGGCAACCCATAGTCGCAAGGTTCGTTTGGCCCACCATCGATTCATGGCAACTCCTCAGATTAAACAACAAATGGCGGGTCGCCATTGACCCGCCACTATTCTACCTGTTTTTGCTTATGGTGTTGGCGTTACTGCTTCAGTTGGTGCAGTTTCGCTGGTTGGCGCAGCCTCACCAGTTGGGGTTGCAGTAACCGCCGCCGGATCGGTGGTTGGCTGCGGAATGGTGGTTGGAATTGGCTCGATCGTTGGTGGAACGGTGGTAGCGGTTGGTTCAGGGAAGCGCTGAACATTCGAGACAGCTCGTTTGTCCTCGATCCACTTGTTGACCGCCTCATCGCGCTTGGTAGTCAAATCGCTTTGGCTTGGTCGCCACTCACGCTGATTTACCAAGATAATATGCCAGCCTTGGGTCGATTGATAAGGCTTACCAATCACCCCAACTTCTTGGGTTGAAATTGGCTCGGTAATTCCAAAGGCAGCATATTGAGATAGTGGTTGCATGCCAGTGGTTGGATTATCGGTTGCATTATCGTTGGTATTTAAGATCTGCACGTCGGTAAAGCTGGCAGTATCGGTCAACTGAGCAGCAATATCATCAATTTTGGTTTTAGCTTGCAGCCACTTGGTAACAGTCATAGGGTCGGCAGGATCGGTAATATTCGCCGTGACGAAAATTTGCTGTGCATCGGCATAAACTTCCTTAATGGCTTGATCCTCAGTGACCAACTTTTCGCCAAGCTTTTGGCGCATCAATTGCAAACGTTCTTGGTGCAAAACAAACGCTTTGAAGGCTTCGCGATCAAATGGCAAGGTAGCCAAGCCATAGGTCGAAGTTTCCTCGATAAATTCGCGCAACGTACCAAAATAGGTTGTAACCGCTGAATCAACCCGATTACTGGCTTCGCTGAGGGTTGGAGTTGATGTTGGGGTTGGAGTCAACGAAGCGGTATCAGTCAAACCAGTCGTTGAGGTTACTGGGGCAACTGGATTCATCACTTCGTTGGCAGGAGCAAACTTGGTTGCCAAACTTTGCTGCAATTCTTCATCACTGACCGTAATGCCTTCAGCAGCAGCATTATTTTCAAGAATCTTATCGCTGATCAACTGATTGAGCACCGCATAATCAAGCGGAGCATTCTGATCTTTCAAGCCAGCAATATAATTGGTGACATCGGTCGCAAATTGCTCAGTACCTTGCAATTGATATTGGGCATATTGCTGAATTTGTTGAGCCAAATTAATTGCTTGTTGGGCTTGCATAATTTGACGATATTGCTGATATTCAGCGTTGGTAACTTCAACCCCTGCAATATTCGCAATCGTTTTATTGGGAACAATCACCTTCTGAATGACCAACCCAATCCCAATCAGTAGCACCGCCAAGCCAACCGCAGCAGCAGCGATCAGCAAGACACGGGTGCTTTGCTTGCGTTCTTGATCCCAGCGAGCACGTTGCCGTTTGTTCAGGGGCTTTGAGTGCTGCACATTATCAGTATGTTTTGCCATAATCCTTGCCTACTCCATTGGGGGAAACTAAAGTAAAGCAGGCACAGCGCGAAGTTCGCGACTGTGCCTGTGCTTCATTAAACCAACAACGCAGAACTAACCGCGGGTATTTTCAGAAACGAATGGCAACAGCGCCAAGTGACGAGCGCGTTTGATTGCAACATTCAATTTACGTTGATATTTAGCACATGTGCCAGTGCGACGGCGGGGCAAAATCTTGCCCCGATCCGAGACCATCCGTTGCAAGCGCTTGATATCTTTATAATCTGGCACAATCCCTTCAGCCGTGAAGACACACACTTTGCGACGGGGTGTGTATTTGCGGCGACCTGCCGACTTACGGCGTTGATCTGACATGCGAACGGCTCCTTGTATGTTCTAGTAATTCTAATTCAACAGTGTTTAGAATGGGATATCGTCATCGCCGATATCAGGCTCGTTGTAGCCAGCGCCACCACCGTAGCTGCCACCACGATTATAATCATTGGCGGAATTATCGCGGGGTGGGCGTTGATTGCCTCCAGCTTGGTAGCCGCCGCTGCGCGACTGGCCTTGGCCTTGCTGTTGATCGGTACGATCAAGAATGATCATATCGCTGGCGACCACTTCGGTACGAAAGCGCTTCTGGCCGCTATCGTCGTCCCACGAGCGGGTTTGCAGCCGACCCTCGATATAGACGCGGCTGCCTTTGGTCAGATACTGATTACAGATCTCGGCCAATTTGTTCCAGACCACGACCGAAAACCATTCGGTTTCATCGCGGGTCTCGCCATTGGGGTCTTTCCACTGACGACCAGCGGCGACAGTGAAGTTGGTCACGGGTGTTCCTTGTGGCGTAAAACGCATTTCAGGATCTTTGCCCAAGCGACCAATAATCATCACTTTATTTAAATCTTTCGCCACGGTTTCCTCCCCGTTGGTTTTAGCGCTTGGTTTCGTCGCGGATCAACAAATAGCGCAGGATTTGTGGAGCCAACTTCAAGTGGCGTTCGACTTCAGTCACACGATCAGCGTTCAACGTGAAGTGGGTCAAGAAGTAGAAACCTTCAGTGTAGTCGTCGATAGGATAGGCCAATTTGCGGCGGCCCCAAGGAGCGCCTTGTTCGGTGCTAGCTACTTCGCCGCCTTGAGCTTTGATATAGCCTTGGATGGTCTCGATGGTCGTGTTGAGTTCTTCCTCGCCACCCAAATCAGGGCGCAGGACGGTCATCATTTCGTATGCACGCACGATGTTTTCACCTACATGAAACATTAATTGCCACCGTTTCATGGCACGGGGCCGCCAATATCCAATTGAGTTATATGCATGGAGTCAAGGGGTTGCGTTGGCAACCAGCACCAAATATGGCGCGAGGAGGGTTCAAATCGAACCACTCAGAAGACTCCTTCCTTCGGGTTTGCCCCGTTTTGCCGTGGGTTTGGTGGCCACAAGGCTACGGAGCAGAAAGGCCGCCGCAGTATAGCATAAAAGTAAACTCTCGGCAATCGTTTGAGGGATCAGTTGTTAGGGGTCAGGGGCTAATTTTAACCACGAAGAACGCGAAGCGCACGAAGATTAGAAATGCCAATACTTGTTCCGCTAGCCCGTAGCCTTCAGTCTATCGCCTGAGCTTGGTAAATCAATCAGCAGCATGCTTTATGTTCTAGGTTCGATGCTCTATGTTCTAGGTTCATCCTTTTGATTTTTACTCCTAGTCATGCTATACTAATCGACGGTGTGCCAGCCCTTGGGCTGGTCGCTAGTGACGCACGTCGTCTGCATGGCACCGCTCCTGCCGATCCTTTGGGTGATTGGTTCAGTGCTGGAATAACTGCGGCGGCGGAGGAAAACATTATTTTGTAAGGAGTCATCCCTTGACCGACACAACTACCAACCGTGTAGTGTCGCTGAAGGCCCTGCTTGAAGCAGGTGTTCACTTCGGCCACCAGACCAAGCGCTGGAACCCCAAAATGCGTCCGTTTATTTTCACGGATCGCAATGGGATTCACATTATCGATTTGCAACAAACTGTCACCAGCTTGCAAAGCGCCTATCGCTTTGTAGCCGATGCAGTTGCTGGCGGCGGCAAGGTGCTCTTCGTAGGCACCAAAAAGCAAGCTCAAGAAGCTGTGCGCGATGAAGCCACCCGCTCAAATCAATTGTATGTGACCCAACGCTGGATGGGTGGTTTGTTGACCAACTTCTCAACCATCAAGCGCCGCTTGCAATTCTTGCACGATTTGGAAGCTCGCCGCGACCGTGGTGAATTCAACTTGGTTACCAAGGCTGAAGCATTGAAGTTGGAAGACGAAATCGTTAAATTGAACCGCGTATTCGGCGGGATCAAAACGATGGAACGCTTGCCAGCAGCTATGTTCGTGATCGACCCACACAAAGAAACCTTGGCAATTAGCGAAGCTAAGAAGCTGGGCATTCCAGTGGTGGCGATGGTTGATACCAACTGCGATCCCGATCCAATCGATTACCCAATTCCATCAAACGACGACGCGATTCGCGCTATCCGCTTAATGGCTGGCAAAATTGCCGACGCAGCCTTGGAAGGCCAAAACCGCCGTCAATCACAACATATCGAAGAACGTGCTTTGGCAGAACAAACCAAGTACGAAGAAGACGCATTCTAGGCCGAGGTCATTCCGGCCTGCGCTCGCGAATGCCGTCCTAGTATCGATAGACACCCAGACCCCGGACGAGCAACAATGCTCGTCCGTTTTTACAACAAGGAGAATACCCTGTGAGTATCTCGATGGATCAAGTCAAGGAACTCCGCGAACGCACCGGCGCTGGCATCCTCGACTGCAAGAAGGCGCTGACGGATACCAGTGGCGATGTTGACGCTGCAATCAAGATTTTGCGCGAAAAAGGCTTGGCTGCCGCCGCCAAGAAATCATCACGCGATGCCAGCGATGGCCGGATCGAAGTTTATGTCCACCCAGGCAATAAAGTTGTTGCGATTGTGGAAGTAAACTGCGAAACCGACTTCGTGGCCAAAACCGACGATTTCAAGAAATTGGCCTATGATTTGGCCTTGCACGTTGCTGCAACCAACCCATCATATGTCAATCGCGAAGAAGTGCCAGCAGCCGAAGTCGAACGCGAACGCGAAATCTTGCGCCAACAAAATGTCGATAGTGGCAAGCCAGCCAATATCGTCGAAAAAATTGTTGAAGGTCGCATCGAGAAATTCTATGGCGAAATCGTCTTGCTCGAACAAGAATTCGTCAAAGATCCTAGCGTCAAGATCAAAGATTTGGTCCAAGAAGCGATTGCTAAATTGGGCGAAAACATCGTTGTGCGCCGCTTTAGCCGCTTTGAAGTTGGCAGCAACTAAACAGTGCGACGATTGGCGCAACCCAATCTATTCGCTCTTCAACCGTCGTTTGTGGATTGTTCTCAATCCGCAGGCGACGGTTTTTTTCTGAAATCACGCAGGTGTTTGTTTCTTCCTTGCTTTTGATCTTTTGACTTTCACTTGGAGGGTTCTGGTATGCAACCACGCTACAAACGGGTTTTGCTCAAGCTCAGTGGCGAAGCATTGGCTGGCGATGGTAAAACCAATATTTCGCCTGACGTGTTAAACTATATGTCAGCCGAGATTAAGCCATTGTTGGCGCATGGGGTGCAAGTGGCAATTGTGCTTGGCGGCGGCAATATCTGGCGTGGTGGCCCAGCAATCAAAGCTGGCATGGAACCACCCCAAGCACATTATATGGGCATGCTGGCAACAATTATCAATGCCTTAGCCTTGCAAGATGCGCTTGAGCGTAACGGCATGCAAACCCGTGCCATGACCGCGATTAAAATGGATGAGGTGGCAGAATCGTACATTCGACGGCGAGCGGTGCGCCATATGGAAAAAGGCCGAGTGGTTATTTTGGCCGCTGGCACTGGTAATCCTTATTTCACCACCGATTCGGGCGCAGCTTTACGCGCTGCCGAACTCGATGCCGATGTTATTCTGATGGCCAAAAACCGCGTTGATGGGGTGTATAGCGCTGACCCACGCACCGACCCCAAAGCAACCAAATTTGACCATATCACCTATCTTGATGCCCTAACCCGTGGCTTAACGATTATGGACAGTACGGCGCTGACCTTTTGCATGGATAATAATCTTCCAATCATTGTATTTAGCCTCGATACCCCAGGCAATTTGGAACGAATTGTGCTAGGTGAGCAGGTTGGTACCTTGATTAGCAAAGCCAACACTGAAGCCCCCGCTACCGCTGGGTAGCATTAGCCAAATGACAAGGAGTTTTAGTATGACGGTTAAAGATGTTTTACGCGATGCCGAAAGCAAAATGAAAAAGAGCATCGATTCGTTGCGCCATACCCTTGGTGCTGTGCGCACTGGCCGCGCCTCTCCCGCCTTGGTCGAAGATTTGAAGGTTGAATATTATGGCTCTGAAATGCCGCTCAACCAGTTGGCCAACATCGCTACCCCTGAATCACGTATGATCACGATTCAACCCTACGATCAAGGGGCAATCAAGGCGATTGAAAAGGCCATCCAAAATTCCGAGTTGGGAATCAACCCGAGCAACGATGGCCGCGTCATTCGCTTGGCGATTCCCCAATTGACCCAAGAACGTCGTAAGGAGTTGGTCAAGCAGGTCAAGGCCAAAGTTGAAGATGGCAAAGTGGCGATTCGCAATGTGCGCCGCGAAGCCCAAGATGCCATTCGCAAATTGCAACAAGATAAGGCCATCTCGGAAGATGACGAGCGTCGTGGCCAGGAAGAGTTGCAAAAATTGACCGACCGCTTCCAAAAGGAAGTTGAAACGATCGGCACAACCAAAGAAGCCGAGGTCATGGAAGTCTAGGACTTGTGGCTGTTGGTAAATTAAGCGTTGGCCTACCACCAGTAGGCCAACGCTTAATTCAACTCAACCGACTGCACAAGCCCAAAAATCCCCCATGAGCCAAGTGTAAGTTTTGATTCTTGCAAGGCTCATTTCACCACCGCACCCCATGCGGTGGTTTTTTAATCTTTTATCTATCAGCCTAGGTACTATATGCTACTATGACCTTTTTCCTACAAGGGTTATTCCAGGGCTATGGTATGCTTTTGGCGCATTGCCCGATCCACACCCACATTTAATACATTTGAGGATGCCACCATGCCCGATCAAGATCACAATCAAGCCATCAATCGGCGGCAGTTTCTCAAGTTGGGCGCTATGTCCGGGTTGCTTGCCAGCATGCCCGAGCTAGCCGCTGCCAACGAGGGAAGCCCTATTCGGCTACGAGAGCCAGAGGTAATGCAGGTTGGAGTTATCCTGCCCACAGAATTGCACAGCCATCGTGCAACGCTAGCGTTTTTGGCAGGTTTGCAGTTTGCCAGCGAGCAAGCAGCAGTTCCCTTTCGATTTAATCTTCAAATGCCCCAAAGCCTCAACCACCTATTCACCGCCAAGGCTGCAACGGCAGATATTTGGCTAAGCCTTGGCACAGCCTTAGGCATCCAAACCTTAAGCGACTGCTTGCCCAATCAGACGATCATTGCCGCCACCTTGGGCGAACATTTCGCGGTTGCCAACCCCAGCCCCAATCTGTTGATTAATAGTTTTGGCCTGGCCGATGCTGCTTGGCAAAGCGCAGTTTGGGCGAGCCAACAACGGGGCAAACGCGCCATCATCATTCGTTCAAATGCGCTCAGTGGCTACGATTGTACGTGGGGTTTTGCCCAAGGGTTGTTGGCAGCAGGCGCTGAGTTAATTGGCGATTTTAGCTTCGATTCAGCCGATCTGGCCGCCAAAGTTGCTAGCCTCAATCCCGATGTTGTGTACCTAGCGCTCAATGCCGCCGAATCGCAGCAATGGTGGCATAGCTACACCACTAGCAGCAAAGCCTTGTGGATTACGCCCAATGCTACGCTCGATGCCAAATTAGCTCAACGGCTGCGCAAACAAGGACTGGATTTGGCCTATGCTGGTGGTTGGAGCACGGCGAATAATCCAAGCTTCCACCAGGCATTTAGCAAAGTCTATGGGGCTGAACCAACCCGCCATCATGCGCTTGGCTACGATACCGCTTTGTTGATTGCCAGTGCTCGGGCTGGGCAAAAAACGATTCGCTACGATGGATTGCGGGGGGCAACCACTATCAATGCCTATCGCACAAGCCATGCTCCAACCTATTTGCACTTTTTGGTTAGCCAACAACGCCAAGCAGCGCCAATTAGCTTGGCAGCGCTTGATCAATCCAGCGTTCAACAGCGGCTTGATGCAACGCGGAGCGGCGTAATTCAACCATATTTTGAATAAACACAAAGACTCGGTTTGCTTGATTCTCTAGGGTTTGGTGTGCTGAAGGAGATCACCGATGATTGGATTAGCAGCCCCACTGAGTCTGCGGGCAGCGACTCCCAACGATGAGTCGCTGCTGATTAATTTGTATGCTTCAACCCGGGCAGCCGAATTGGCACGGGTTGATTGGGATGAAACCCGCAAGACCGATTTCATCAACATGCAATACCATGCCCAACATACCCACTACATGCAACACTACCCCGATGGCAGCTACCAAATTGTGCTGCACAAAGCCAAACCCGTTGGCAACTGGTACACATTTCAAAGTTCAACCCTGATGCGCGTTTTAGATATAACGATTCTGCCGCAATTTCGTGGGCGCGGCATTGGTCGGCAACTCATGACCCAGTTTATCGCTGAGGCCAAAGCCAGCCAACGCCGGATTCGTTTATATGTCTATAAAGAAAATCCTCGCGTCAGTACGTGGTACGAGCGCTTGGGATTTCAAGCTGTCGGTGGCTTGAGTATGTACACCGAAATGGAATGGCGGCCTTAGTTTTTGGAGGATCGCTCATGGCACAACCGTATGTCGGTGAAATTCGGATGTTTGGCGGTAATTTCCCCCCAGCTGGCTGGATGTTTTGCGAGGGGCAGTTATTACCGATCTCAGAGTATGAAACGCTCTTTCAATTAATTGGCACAACCTATGGCGGCGATGGGCAAGAAACCTTTGCCTTGCCCGATTTACGCGGGCGGTTCCCTTTGCACCAAGGCAATGGGTTTATTTTGGCCGAAACCGGCGGGGCTGAAACAATCACCCTGACTGTTCAGCAAATGCCTGCCCATAGCCACCCAGCGTTGGTCAGCGCTAACAATGGTACAACCAATATCCCCCAAAATGGGTTTTGGGCCAAAGCTGGTGCGACTAATCTGTACGTAGCAGGTGCATCGGCAGGTGATCTTTCACCATTTGCCAACAACACCATTAGCCTAATTGGTGGTTCACAGCCACATGAGAATATGCAACCATATTTAGTTGTTGATTTCATTATTTCTTTGTACGGCATCTTCCCATCCCCAACTTAGGCGAAAAAAGCCGACCTTGAATCGTTAAGTATATGTAGTTGTTGAGGTGCTTGTATGGCAGACCCATTTGTTGCTGAGATTCGGATTGTTGGCTTCAACTTTGCTCCCCGTGGCTGGGCTTTTTGTGATGGTCAATTATTGCCAATTTCGCAAAATACTGCATTATTTTCATTGTTAGGCACAACCTATGGTGGTAATGGCAAAAGCAACTTTGCCCTGCCCGATTTCCAAGGGCGTTCCCCAATGCATCAAGGACAAGGGCCAGGCTTGAGTTTACGCGATCTGGGAGAAACTGGTGGTTCTGAAACTGTCACCTTATTACAAAGCGAAATCCCCAGCCACAACCATATCTTTAATTATGTTGGGATCGATGGCAATAATGCTGATCCAACGAATAATCTCTTTGGTGGCAGCGAATCAACCGATGCCTTTCGCAATGCTCCCGATACAACGCTATCGCCGCAAGAACTTTCATTAACTGGTGGAGATCAACCGCATAATAATATGCAGCCCTATCTAACCCTGAATTTTATTATTGCCCTACAAGGGGTCTTCCCACCCCGCACCTAAGTTCGAACGATCGGCATTAAGCTATTTAAGAGGATGACATTAATATGGCAGAACCATTTTTAGCCGAAATTCGCCTGTTTTCGTTCGTATTTGCCCCCAAGGGTTGGGCTTTGTGTAATGGTCAATTGTTGCCCATTAACCAAAATCAGGCCTTATTTTCGCTTTTAGGTACAACTTATGGTGGCAATGGTCAAACAAATTTTGCTTTGCCCGATTTACGTGGGCGCATTCCGATCCATATGGGTGGTGGGCATACTTTAGGCGAACGGGCGGGTGAGCAAGCACATACCTTGAGTATTACAGAATTACCAACCCATAATCATAGCTTAGCCGCCTCAAACCAACCAGCCAATAGCGCTAGTGGCTATCCGCCTGCCCGTTCGAGTGGGGTGAATGGCTATACCACCACAGGCCCAAATGGTACGATGAACCCACTGGCGGTTAGTAATGTTGGGGGCAGCCAAGCCCACCTGAATATGGCTCCGTTTTTGACAATTAACTTTTGTATTGCCTTACAAGGCATCTTCCCATCGCAGACTTAATAGGTTGAGGATTTAAAGGAATGAACAATCAGCGTTTGGGTATTGGTATGCTCGTCCCTTTCGCAGTCGATCGATCAGCGATTGCCGAGCAATTTGAGCAAGGCTTGCGTAGCGCTCTGGCTCCCAGCATTCACGATGGCATGATCAAGGATGTTCATGTGGTTGTTGAAGAAGTTGGCGCTGGGGTGATTCTGCTTGAGCAAAAAATTCAACAATTGCTTGGCAATCGCCATATTGATATTTTAGTATTGTGGCTGCAAAGTGGCCTAATTGAATACATTACGCCATTTTTAGAGCGCATGCCACGCCCAACGCTGGTCGTCAACCTTGGTGAAAATATTCCACGCACGAGCGAACAGCATCCGTGGATTGTTCAACACAGTTTGGGGTTATGGCAGGCCCATTATGCGCTTGGACGGTGGGCGGCGGAACAGCTGAGCCGCAGCACCGTGCATGCGTTGAGCCACTACGATAGTGGTTATGATCTGCATTATGCCCTTTTAGAGGGGTTTAACCAGGCTGGCGGCGAGACAGTTGGTCACTACCTGAGCCATGTTGCGCCTGATCGCGGCAATTTTACGCCACTCTGGCATTATTTGGCAGAAACCCCTAGCGATCTGCTCTTTTATACGGCATGCGGCCCTGAGGCAAAACAATTTTTAGCGGCGTGGGCAGATAGTCCATTGCTTGGCAAACGATCGTTAGTCGTTAGTCCGATGGTTTGGTTTGAAATCGAGCCTGAGCTACGCTCAAAGCTAGCCCTAACGACCTGTTTGCCATGGCATCCAGATCTCCTTTCGTCAGCGAATGCAGCAACAAACCCATTTGAAGCATTGGCGCAGCTTTTAGGCCTAGAGGCTGGAGCTTGCCTGGCTCAGGCACTGCTTAAGTCGCCCAATTCCGATGATCAAGGATTGTTGCATGCGCTGAGCAACGTAGCCTGGATGACCCCACGCGGCTCAATCGAACGTTATTCAAGCCAACAAACCAGTGTGCCACAGTTGTACCTTATTCAAGCTCATCCAACCGATCAAACCAGCAACCAAGTTATCGCGCTTGAGCTTGCGACGCTTGATCTTAATCCACTGCTTCGCACCATTGAACAAGCGCCGCGCAGTGGCTGGCTCAACTCATATTTGTGTGTCTGATGAAGGTAACCCAAACAGAAAGGTATCCCGCTGTGTTGAAACAATCTCGACTTTCTGCTGTGGTAGCGGCACTCCTCGTTGGAGTGCTGTTTGTGCTGCAAGGAAGTGGAGCCTTTGCCGCTCCAAAGCCTGTGCAGCAAGCCCAAACGTCGGCTGAACGCCCCATGGCTGCGCCACTTCTCGGCTCCAACGATGTGTTGTTGAGCGATATGGGCGGGGTTGGCAATGCTGATGGTAGCATTGCTGTGAACCCTGTGGTTGCCTATAACGTCACCGATAGCCAATATCTTTTGGTGTGGGAAGGCTTAGAAACCGCCACTGGCTCATTAAACTTGCATGGTCAATTGATCGATGCAGTGACCGGCCTCGAAATTGGCACGAATGACTTTTTAATTGCCGATGACGTTGATGCGAATGATGCTTATGGCAAACCGCAAGTCGTTTGGAATAGCGTCAACAACGAATATTTAGTCATTTTTGAAGGCGATAGCCAAGTTGCCGTCGGTCTTACCAATGAGCTTGAAGTCTATGCTCAGCGGGTTGCCGCCAACGGCAGCTTGATTGGTACGCCGTTGCGGGTCAGCCAAATGGGTACTGATGGCGTGAATACCGCCGATGCCTTTGAACCATCCGTTACCCATAACGCCACCAACAATCAATATGCGGTGGTTTGGTACGGCGATGATCTGGCTGGCGGTCGCATCGATGGTGAGTTTGAAGTCTATGTCCAGTTGCTTGGCTTTAGCGGCGGTAACCTGATTGAGGTTGGCGGCGATGTTAAAGTCTCCGATGTTGGCACAACTGGGAGTGCAACTATTCGCCCAGAAGACCCCAATATCGTTTGGAATAGTGCTGCCAACGAATATTTAGTTGTTTGGCGCTCCGACGATAGCGGCACCGACGGCGATTTTGATGTCTATGGCCAACGCTTAACTGCCGCCCTCGCCGAAGTTGGTGCAGACGATTTCTTGATCGCCAATAATGCCAATCAAGATTCGTTTGATGTGAATGTTGGCTACAATCCAACCAACAATCTCTATTTAGTGCTTTGGTCGGGCGATAACGTGGCCAACTCGGTCTATAACGTTTATGGACAGATCGTCAGCGGGGCAGGAGCGGTAACTGGTGGACTGTTGACCCTCTCATCAACCAACACCGGGGTTTCAACTGACCCAGTTATTACTTATAACTCGCGGGATAACCAGTTTATCATCGCGTGGATGGCTCCCAGCGCAGCTGGCAATACCGAGCGCGAAATCTTCACCCAAAAAATCAATGCTGCAACGGGTGCACGCATCGCCCCCAATGATGTGCAAGTCAGCGATATGGGGCCAAATGGTAACGATAATTTCTTTGCCAATGGCTTTATTGGAATTGCCTACGCTGGCCAGACCCTCAACCATACCTTAGTTGTTTGGGGTGGGGCTGACAATCGTGATGGTCAAACTACTGGCGAATCAGAAATTTTTGGCCAATTGATTACGCCAATTCTGAATGTACGCAAAACCATCACCAGCAATATTACCAACCTCGATGCCTTCGACACGCTAACCTATCAAATCGAAGTTGAACATGCCACGATTGTTGAAGGCGCTGATACGGTTTCGTTGAGTTTGGCCGATGCTTTTAATCTCAACCTGACCGATGATTTACCAGCCCAACTGAATAGCCCCACGATTGTCAGTGCGCTTGTTAGTGATGGGGCAAACAGCACCAATGTTGCTGGCAACCTCTCGGTTGGTAGCGGCGATCTGGCAACCTCAACCCCATTTGGCTTACGCTACCGCTCCAATGGCAACAACAGCGAAAAATTAACCTTGGTGCTGAACACCAAAGTTGCCAATACAAGCGTTGCTGGCGCAATTTTCGGCAATACTGCCAATGCAACGTGGAGCAATACCAGCTTACTTGGCAGTGTTACAGGCTTGACTGATAGTAGCGCGAATGTGAACGCCACGATGGCCCGCGCCTTTACCGTCAGCAAATCGAGCCTTGAAACTGAGGCGTTGATTAACCAAGATGTTACCTATCATCTTGACGTTGGCGTGATTGAAGGAACGACCAATAGCTTACAATTTGTCGATACCCTGCCTGCGAACACCAGTTATGTGCCAGGCTCAATTAACGTTAGTAATAGCAATGGAATGACGATCAATGGCTTAATTGCCAATGTCAGTGGCCAAACCTTAACGATCAATGCAAGCAGTGTCGTCAATCCAGGCAATGTTGATAACGGCGCAACCGCTGATAGCGATGTATTCCGTTTATCCTATCAAGTAAAAGTGCTTGATGTGCCAGCCAATGTCAGCGGCGTGGTTTTGACCAATAGTGTCAATGCTTCGGCTAGCCCCGGCCAAGTTGATAATGGCAACACTCATAACCTGACGATTGTTGAACCATTTTTGGATGTAAGCAAAACCATCGTTGGCGTATCAACCGCTGTTGATGCTGGCGATACGGTGCGCTACCAGATTCGGGTCAGCCATACCGCTGCCAGCACCGCCCAAGCTTATGATGTGAGTGTAGTTGATAATTTACCTGCGGTGCTTGGCTCACCAGTGGTTGAATCAGCAACAATCAGCGACGGTGCAACCAATACCGACGTGACCAGTAATTTCACAATCAATGGCTCTGGTCAACTTTCAACCACAACAGCCACTAATCTTAATATCAATACCAATGGTCCAAATGATCAATCCTTGACAATTGTTGTACGCGGCGTTGTCAATAATACAGTTGCCCCTGGCGCAACGATTGCCAATACTGCCAATATTACCTGGCGTAATGCAACGTCGCTCCAGCGCTCAAATTATAACGATTCGAGCACTGCACCGAATATTACGGTTCCAGCGCCGTTTACCGTGACCAAATCGGTGATTGCAGGTAGCACACCTACGATTGGCAGCCTTGTTACCTATCAATTAACCGTCACAGTCTTAGAAGGTACAACCAGCAATATTCAGCTGGTCGATACCTTACCTGCTGGGATGAGTTATGTAACTGGTTCATCCTCACTCAATGCCAATGGGATGACCATAGCGACCGTAACTGTCTCACCTGTCGGTCAGGTAGTGACCTTTAGTACAGCAAGTGTCGTCAACCCCGGCAACTCCGATGCTCCAAACATTATGGATACTGATAGCTTTACAATTACCTATCAGGCTCGGGTTAACGATGTGCCTGGCAACGTTGCTGGGACGGTATTAGCCAATGATGTTGATGCAACTGCTGATGGCGTTGCAGCCGATAACAACAACTCGGTGAGTGTTACGGTGCGTGAGCCACTCTTGTCGATTGATAAGAGCATCACGACCAGCACTGCCGGGGTTGATGCTGCGGATACCGTGCGCTATCGAATTGAAGTCTTCCCTCAAGCAGCAAGCAATGCCAACGCCTTTGGTCTCAATATCACCGATGATATGCCGGCTGCCTTGCAAGGTACGGTGATTGAAAGCGCGACGATTAGCGATGGCGCAACCAATACCGATGTTGCCAGTAACTTCAGCATCAATGGCAGCGGCGATTTGGTCACGCTTACCCCAGTAGACTTAGCGCTGAATACCAACGGGCCGAGCGATCAAGTTTTGGTGATTGTAATGCGCGGCACGGTTCGCAACACCGTCAACCCAGGTGGCACAATTGCCAATGCTGCCACTGTGGTATGGCGCAATAGCGAAAACCTGCAACGCGCCAGCTACACTGCCACCGATCTTGCGCCAAGCATCACGATTCCGGCCAGCTTTAGTGTTACCAAGACGGTTGCAGCACCAGGCACAAACGTTGCCGTCGGCGCAACTGTTACCTATCGCTTAAGTACAACCGTGATCGAAGGCACGACCAATAATCTGCAATGGGTTGATACCTTGCCCGCTGGTATGAGCTATGTACCAGGTTCAGCAACCGTTGAAACCGCCAATGGCATGACTATCCCTAGCCTGAACGTCTCATTAAGCGGTCAAGTACTGACTATCGGTGCTAGCAGTGTAACCAACCCGGGTAACGTTGATAATGCTGCTGCTGCTGATACTGATAGCTTCACGATTACCTATCAGGCTACGGTCAATGATGTTGCTGGCAATGTTACTGGCACGGTGCTAACCAATGACGTTGATGCAACTGCTAATCCAGGTTTGAGCGACAACAATAACTCCGCCAGCATTACCGTGGTTGAACCACTCTTGGCGATTGATAAGGCACTCACGACCAGCGCGGTTGGAGTTGATGCAGGCGATACCGTGCGCTACCGCATTGAAGTCTCGCCACAAGCTACTAGTGACAGCAATGCCTTTGACCTTAATATTAGCGATGATATGCCCGCTGGCATTATAAATATGGTGATTGAAAGTGCCACAATTAGCGATGGTGCAACCAATACCGATGTTGCCAGTAGCTTTAGCATCAACGGCAGCGGCGATTTGGTCACGCTTACGCCGCCAGACTTGTTGCTCAACACCAATGGCACCAACGATCAACGCCTAACGATCGTTGTAGCTGGCCAAGTACGCAACCAGATTAATCCAGGTGGCTCGATTGCAAACGCTGCAACCGTGACCTGGCGTAATAGTGCTGGTGTCCAACGGGCCAGCTACACGGCGACCGCTCTTGCGCCAACAATTACCGTTGCCAACAACTTTAGCGTCACCAAAACGGTAGTTGCACCTGGCCCTGAAGTTGGGGCTGGAGCAACTGTCACCTACCGTTTGAGCACAACCCTGATCGAAGGTACAACCGATAATATTCAGTGGGTTGATACCTTGCCTGTTGGCATGACCTATGTACCAGCTTCGGCAGTGATTGAAAATGCCAACGGCATGACGGTCAATGGCTTTGCCGCCAATATCAGCGGCCAAGTACTCACCATCAGCACTAGCAGCGTGGTCAATCCAGGCAACGTGGATAATGCAGCGGTTGCTGATACCGATAGCTTTACGATTACCTATCAGGCAACCGTAGCAGGCAACGCCACCAGCGGTACATTGCTTACCAACGATGTTGATGCGAGTGCCGACCCAGGCTTGAGCGATACCAACAATCAAGTTACGGTAACGGTGGTTGAGCCAGAACTCAACATCAGCAAGACGATCAATTCAGTTACAACTGGGATCGACGCTGGTGATGAAGTACGCTATTTCATCAAGGTGCAGCCAACCGCAGGTAGCGGAGCCAACGCCACCAGTGTGATGATTACCGATACCTTGCCCAGCCAATTGACTGCTACCAGCATTCTCTCGGCAACGATCAGTGATGGGGCAACTACCACCAATGTTGCTGGCAACTTCACAATTGTTGGTGGCCAATTACGCACCACTGGCAACCTTGGATTGGATCTCAACACTAATGGAGCTAACGACCAAGTGTTGACCTTGATGGTTCGTGGCTTAGTGGCAGACTCAACTACGCCACTCAGCACGATCAACAATACTGCCGACCTTACATGGCGTAACCCGGGCGGTGTCTTCAATGCCAACTATAACGATAGTGCCACGACTCCCACGATCAATGTGGCGAGCACATGGACAGTTGGTAAGTTTATTGTTCCGCCAATCACCCAAGTCAGCATCGGTCAAGTCGTAACCTACACCGTTAGCACGACCGTGATTGAAGGTACAACCCTCAATCCAGTCTGGGTTGATACGATTCCAACTGGTATGAGCTATGTGCCAGGTTCGGCGCAAATCTCGAATGCCAACGGCGTGACGATCAACGATTTCAGCGTCGCGCTCAGCGGCCAAACCCTGACGATTAGCGCAACCAGTATCGTCAACCCCGGCAATACCAACAATGCTGGCAACGTTGATATCGACACCTTCTTGATGACCTATCAAACAGTCGTCGGTAATGTCGCTGGTGGCACGGTTTTGACCAACGACCTTGATTCAAGCGCTAGCCCAAGCTTGGTCGATAACAATAATCAAGTGTCGGTGACCGTGGTTGAGCCAACCTTGAGCGTGGTCAAGACCATCACTACCGCGACAGGTGGCGTTGACGCTGGAGACACGGTACGCTACCAAATTCGCGTAGCTCACGTGCCAAGCAGCAACAATAATGCAACCTCGGTCTTGCTGACTGACACCTTGCCATTACAACTCCAAAACCTGACGCTGGTTTCAGCGATTGTCAGCGATGGTGCAACCAGCACCAATGTTTCTGGTAATTTCTCACTCAGCGGTGGTGTGCTCCGAGTAACTGGCAATCTCAATCTTTTGATCGATACCAATGGCTCGAACGATCAGGTACTGACAGTGATTGTTCAAGGCACAGTGCGCGATCTGATTACGCCAGACTCGACAATTGACAATTCAGCAACCACAACTTGGTCGAACGCTAGCGGAGTTAGCCGCCCAGTCTATACGGCAACGGGTTCCGCCCCAACCATTACTGCTCCAAGTGTTTGGAGCGTGACGAAGGCGATTTCGCCAGCAGTTAGTACGGTTTCGCCAGGCCAAGTGGTTGAATACACCTTAACTACGACGGTACTGGAAGGCACAACGACCAACCCTCGCTGGGTCGATACCTTGCCTGTTGGTATGAGCTATGTTGCTGGTTCAGCCCAGGTGCTCGATGCCAATGGCATGACGATCAATGGCTTTAGCGCTAACGTAAGCGGCCAAACATTAACGATTGCGGCCAGCAGCGTGGTCAACCCAGGCAATGTCAATAACGCCGCAGCAACCGATAGCGATAGCTTTGTGATTCGCTACCGAGCCATGGTTGATAACGACGTAAGCCTTGGCACAACCTTGACCAACGACGTTGATGCAACCGCCGATCCAAGCCTAAGCGACAACGACAATTCGGTTAGCGTGACTGTGCGCGAACCCGACTTGACGCTAAGTGTTGCTGAAACCAGCGATGCTCAACTCGAAGCAGGCGATCCAATCACCTTTGTCGTAACGGTCAACAATCCTGCTGGAGCCAATGCACAGGATGCGAACACGGTTGCAATTACTAGCAGCTTTACCAGCAACCTCAGCAACTTGAACATTGTGAGCGCCCAACAAACTGGCGGGGCAACTGGTGGTAGCTTTACAATTGTTGGCAACAACCTGCAAACCAATACCCCAGCAAGCATGCCAATTGGCTCGCAAATTGTCTTGACGATTAGTGCTGAAGTTAACAACACTGCTGCTCCGGCTAGCTTGGCTGGCATGCAAAGCGGCGTAACTTGGCGCAACGCAGCCGATGTAAGCTTGCCACGCTATAGCAAGACCGATAGCATTGATGCGTCGATTGCTTCGTTCTTTACAGTAACCAAAGCAATTGTGCCAGCAGCGAGCACGGTTTCAGCTGGCCAGACCGTCACCTATACCCTCGAAGTTGAGGTGATTGAAGGCAGCACCAGCAATATCGTGCTAACCGATACCTTGCCAGTTGGCATGAGCTATGAAGTTGGCTCAGGAGCAATCTTGAGCAATGGCGGAATCACGCTGAATAACTTTACGGTGACCAGCGTAGGCCAAACGGTGATCTTCCGCGTCGATCCAGCGACCAATCCTGGTAGCTACCCAGGCGATGGCCTCGATACCGATAACTTTAGTTTGGTCTATCGTGCAACCATCGGCCAAAACGTGCCTTCGGGTACAGCCTTGACCAACAATGTTGATGCAACGGCTAGCCCCAACCTGAGCGATAACGATAACTCGGTCACGGTAACCGTGGTTGAGCCTGACCTCAACATCAATTTGAGCAAACTTACGGCTGATGGTGGCGTAGATGCCGCCGATAGAATCCGCCAACAACTGGTGATTAGCCATACCACCAACAGCTTGGCCTCGGCCTATGATGTTGATTTGAATGTTGACTTGCCAGCAAGCTTTGGTACGCCAACCTTGATCTCGGCGATTGTCAGCGATGGTGCAACCAGCACCAACTTTAGTGGTAATTTGGGCTTCGATGCCAACGGTGATTTGATCAACACTGGCAACATTAATCTCTTGATCAATACCAATGGCAACAACGACCAACGACTGACCGTGATTGTGGAGTACACGCTGCCCAATAGCATCAACCAAGGTGCAACGGCAAGCAGCGAAGGATCAATCACCTGGAAGAATGTTAGCGGTTCGCAATTACCAAGCTTCACTGCTGACAGCAATGTGTTGGATTACAGCGTAGCAACCAGCTTCGCGCTTGAAAAAGCCGTGGCGAACACCAGCATTGCAAGCACAGTTGGCAACCAAGTGACCTTCGGCGAAGTTGTGACCTACGTCTTAACCGCAACCGTACTCGAAGGTACAACCAATAACTTAAGCTTTGTTGATAGCCTGCCAGTTGGTTTGACCTATGTCGCTGGTTCGGCCAGTGTAGCTAACGCCAACGGAATGACTGTCAATGGCTTGACCGCTAACCTCAGTGGCCAAACTTTGACAATTGCTGCCAGCAGCGTGGTCAACCCAGGCAATGTCAACGATGCTGATACGATCGATAGTGATAGCTTTACGATTACCTACCAAGCAACCGTCGATGGCAGCAGTAGCGTGGTACGTGGCGCAAAACTGCTGAATAGCGTCAATGGTAGCGCCGACCCAAGCTTGACCGATACGGTCAATACTGCCACCGTCGATGTCGCTGAACCAACCTTGACCATCGTGAAGGCAGTTGATGACAGCACACCTGACTTTGGTCAAGTGCTCGATTACACCTTGACGATTGAACACACCGCCCAAAGCAATTCGATTGCCTATGATCTGCTGGTTGCAGATAGTTTACCAACTGGTTTGAGTGCGGTTGCTGGTTCACTGAGCGTTATCTCAGGTCCAGCTCCAACCAGCTTTGTAATCAATGGCTCAACGATCGAAGCAACCTTCGCTAGCTTCGCAACTGGCTCAACCACAGTATTAGGCTACCAAGCCCGTGTTGCTTCGCCACCAGCTTTGGCAATTGGCGCAAGCTTGGTCAACGAGGTTGATCTCACCTGGACTTCGGCCAGTGGCACGGTCAACTTAGAACGCAGCTACAACGCTAGCGATGATGTAACCGTCACGCTAACCAGCGTCGATTTGGCAATCAGCAAGCAAGTTACACCAAGTGTTGCAACGCCAGGTACGCCAGTCACCTTTACCATCCATTTGACCAACACTGGCAACCTGCAAACCAGCAACATCGTCTTGACCGATATTGTCTCGCCATTGCTGACCAATGTGAATGTGAGCAGCCAAGGCCTGACGATCACCGATACGGGAGCCAACCCAAGTTACGTTTGGACGGTCAACGATCTTCCAGCGGGCGCAAGCGGTTCGATTCAAATTTCGGGGATTATCAGCCCAAGCTTGGCAAGCGATACAACCTTAATCAACAATGTCAGTGTCAGCGATGATATTGACCAACTGTTGGCCAACAATAGTGCTAGCGCGATTGTGGCCTTGGTTGTGCCACGCATCAGCTTCAGCCTCAACAATTACGAGGTGGTCGAAGCAACGGGCAGCGCAACCGTAACCGTTCAACTAAACGCGCCAAATCCAAATAGCGCAGTTCAGGTAACCTTTGCCACCAGCAATGGTACGGCAACGCTCAGCGATTACACCCCAGTCACCCAAACGCTGACCATCCCACAAGGTCAAACCAGCGTTCAAGTGATTGTGCCAATCATTGATGATAGCACCTATGAACTGAACGAAACCATCTTGTTGAGTTTGACCAACCCAGCTGGGACAGCCTTCGGCACACCAATCACCAGCACAATCACAATCATCAACGACGATCGAGCCTTGGTCTTCATCCCAATGGCGACCAAACCAGCTTCGGTTGACGTAGTGGTTGATAGCATTCAAGTACTGAATGGCACAGTCCGCGTCACAATTCGCAACACAGGTTCGGAGCCACTGTCGGGCGGCTATTGGGTTGATGCCTATATCAATCCATTCCAAGCGCCAACCGCAGTCAACCAACCATGGAATAGTATTAGTCTCTTCGGGATGGCATGGGCAGTTCCAACCAATGCACCGGTGCTAGCGCCGAATGCAACCTTGACATTAATCAGCGGTGGCCAATACTATCGCTCAGATTTGAGCTTCGTGCCACCAGGCCAACTCAGTGCTGGCAGTCGGATCTACGCCCAAGCCGATTCGTTTGGCTTGACCAACTATGGCGCGATTCTGGAAACTCACGAAATCAATGGTGGAACCTACAACAATATTCGCGGGCCATACATTGTGCCTGCCAACACCACCTTGGTCTTTGATGAGCAACGCCCAAGCACCCCAGAAGATTTGACTGGCGTGCCAGAACGACCATTACCACGCTAAACCCAAATGAACGCTTAACGGAAGTCACGGGGCAGTACTACTGCCTCGTGATTGTTTTAACCGCAGGAGTAAATCTCAGTACTAACCAAGAAGGGGACTACAGATTGACATATGTATAAGCTAGTTATGTTACTATGGCAAACAGATTCGGGAGGTTGCCATGGAACTAACAGGCACATTCAACAGCTTTCCTTTACGCGAATTACTCGAACTCATGCAACAAAGCTCAATGTGTGGCGAGCTTGAAATTGTCGGCAAACATGGACGTGGCTTGATCCTGACCCGCGATGGGTTGGTGCGCCACGCTGAATATAACGATAAAGTTGGGCCAGAGGCAGTTTGGCTGCTATTTGAAGAACCCAATGCTGAATTCGCGGTGCGCGATTTACGTGAGCTAACCCAAGAAACCATGCTCTCGGATGCAATGAGTTTGTGTGACGAGGCTGAGGATCGCGCTCGTTCATGGAGTGAATTGCGTATTTTTATCCCTAGCGATAATGCGATTCCCTATATTCGCAATGGCGCAACGCCCAGCCAACCACTCGATTCGATGGCGGTGGCAGTAGCACGGACAATCAATGGTGAAAGCAGCATTCGCCAGATAGCTGAACGTTTGATCATCGAGCCAATTGATGTTTCACGGGCAATTGTTCGCTTGATCAAAGCTGGCGTAGTGGCAATTATGGGGGTTGATCCTGCTAAAAGCTTAGAAACCAAGGTGTTGGAGCCAACAACTGCCTCAATGCCCTTGGCTAGCTTAACGCCAACCCTAACCCCAGCCAAACAACCTGAGTTGACGACGGCTCCACTGCCAACCCAACCAGCAGCAACGCCAACGAGCGATATTAGTCGCCCAAATCAAGGTGGTCTGCTTGGTCGTTTGGCTCAAGGCCCAGTCCGCCGCTAAACAATATTGCAACAGCTTCCTTGATTGGCTACAGTGCTCCCGTGCTATAGCCAATTTGTTTAATGAACGTTAACACAGCGGCACAGAGTTTATCAGGGATCAGGGATCAGGATTCAGCCTCGCATTGCCAAGCTGATTCCTAACCCCTGATCCCTGATCCCTCGGCCTTCGTGGATCACCTACATACCCAACAAGGTTTTGACCGCCTGATAATAATCGACCAAGCCATCGATGCTGACCCACTCGTCGTCGGTATGCAAGCCTGCACCTTCTGGCCCCCAACAGACCGCTGGAATTCCGGCATCGCTGTAGAAGCGGGCATCGGAGCCAAAATGCTCGCGGAAGAGTTGGGCTTGGCGACCAAGGCTGGATTGTTGTGCATCAACAATGCGTTGTAAGTTTGGCTCCTCGGCTGGCGTATTTAGGGCCGTGCCACGATGCAAAATCTGCACATTGGGATTGGGTTCGCTGCTCGTTGCAAAGGCTTGCTTCACGTTATCAATCACCGCATCAGCACCTTCTTCGGGTGTCCAGCGAATATCAAGATTCAGTTGGGCATTGGCTGGAATCCGATTGCCAGCATCGCCGCCTTTGATAATCGAAGGCGTAACCGTAGTGCGCCAAATTTCTTGCGCAGGCGTTGGATAATATTCGTACAAACGCCCAAGGCCACTTGCCAAACGCTCAATCGGATTCACGCCTTCCCAAGGCCGCGAACCATGGGCTGGCACGCCTGGTTGCTCAACTGCCAGCCATAAAATGCCCTTGGCTCCATGACAAATATTCAGGTTGGTCGGCTCGCCAGCAATAAATAAATTAGCCTGCCAGCCTTCATCACGCAATAAGGCTGTGCCATTTGCTCCGCCAATTTCCTCATCGGTCACAAATTGAAAGCTTACGTTAGGGCGTTGCTCAGCAGGCAATTGGGCAATTTCTTTAATAATTTCAATGTAGACCGCCGCCGATCCCTTCATATCTTGCGTGCCACGACCATACAATTTGCCATCATGCTCGAAGGCGTGCCATTGCTCAGGGCGGGCTGGCACAACATCCAAATGGGCATTCAAAATAAGATCGCTGCGCAGTTCTTGGTTGAAATTGACCACCAACATTGGGTAGCCATTAGCATCGCGATGATGCAACAACGCCGCTGGATAATCGGCTAATTCAGCCACCACCAGATCGATCACTGGCTGCAAATCGCGTTTTTCGGCGGAAACACTGGGAATCGCCACCAAGCGCGTGGTCAGATCAACCAAACTTGTACGGATTGACACACAGAACCCCTTTCGATAAACCTGACTGTATTGTAGCAAAAGCCCCAGCGCAACACGCTAGGGCTAAGGGTTGAATCTTGATTATTCGTTAATTTAGCGACCTGGACGTGCCCCGACCAGCACTTGCACATCACGGGTGCGGCCATTGCCCTCGGCCACCGTAACCGTCATCCGATCACCTGGTTGGGTGGTTAATTCTAAGAGCGTGATCAGATCGCCAGCTTCAAGCATTGGCTCACCATTAACCGAGACAATCACATCGCCCACTTGCAAGCCAGCCTCGGCAGCAGGGCCATTGTAGAGTTGGGTAATAATAATGCCTTTGCTTGGTAAATTATTAACTTCAGCAAAATAGCTATCAACGCTACTTACCGCCGCGCCAAAGAATGGATGCGTATAGCTGCCATCGCGAATAATCGCTGGGGCCACCAGCTTAACCAAATTAATCGGCACTGCAAAACCCAAGCCAATATTCGCGCCCCGCCCCGATGGGTCGAGAATAAAGGTATTGACCCCAATTACTTGGCCTTGGCTGTTGAACAATGGCCCGCCCGAATTGCCTGGGTTAATCGCCGCATCGGTTTGCAACACCCCAGGAATTGAAAAGGTACTGCCGCCACCCTCATTCTTGGCTCCACGAATCGCACTAATAATCCCCGCAGTCGCGGTACGATTTTCACCATAGGGATTCCCAATCGCTACCACCACATCGCCAACTTGCACCGCCGCCGAATCGCCAAACTCAACAGGAATCAGAATAGCAGGATCAGGATTACGCATTTTAATTACTGCCAAATCTGAATCGCTATCAACGCCAATCACATCGGCGATCCCTGCATCACCATCGATAAAATTGACTAACACGCTGCGGCTGCTGCCAACAACGTGATTGTTGGTGACAATATGGCCCTGTTTATCGATCACAAAACCTGTTCCGAGCGATTCGCCTTGCTCACTTTGCACGTCAATTCGCACCACCGAAGGATTACCGCGATTGTAAACGGCCCGAATCACATTGCTATAGGCATCAACGCCAGCCTGATTAACAGGCATTTGGGCAGCAGCGGTGGCCAATGGTCCAGTTGAAGGCACAGCGGCAGCATCAACCACACTTGGCTGAGCCGTAGAAGCTTGATTGACCACATCGCAACTAACCATCAATAGCATGCCCAGCAATAGACCACTCAGCATCCAACCCAAACGATCACGAAGCTGCATACAACCTCCAAATAACAAAACATCGGGAATCTAGAGCGAGTATAGCAAAAGCAGCGCCATCCTCCTACGGTCAAAGTTGGCTATAATTGTCCTAATCCATATGCCACAATTGTCACTCGTTGTCGCTAGGACAATCTGTTAGAACACATACTATTGGTTTATTGCTCCACAAGGATGGCTCTATGTTTGGTTCATTTATCGCCCGTCACTTCGATTTTCGGCCAGTTGCGGCACGCCAATGGGTTCAATTGATCTTTGGCTTAAGCATGTATGGCCTTGCGATTAGCTTTATGATGCAGAGCCATTTTGGGTTGGGGCCGTGGGATCTCTTTCATCAAGGGATTAACAAACTAACTGGCCTGAAAGTTGGTTTGGTTAGCGAACTGGTGGGCTTTGCACTGATGGCAATGCTGCTGGTGGTTGATATTCGCTTTGGTTGGGGCACAATCAGCAACATTATTTTGATTGGGCTAGTCACCGACCTCACTATGCCATTTATTCCTGCGGTAAGCTCATGGCCATGGCAGTTGGGCTACTATCTGGTTGCCTTGCTCCTATGTGGTATTGGCATCGGAGCCTATATCGGAGCCAATATGGGAGCCGGCCCACGCGATAGCTTTATGTTGTTTTTGGTGCGCCGTTTCAATTGGCCAGTACGCCATGTACGCACTGGAATCGAGCTTTCAGTGTTATTTTTGGGCTGGATCATGGGCGGCGACGTAGGCTGGGGCACGTTGCTATTCGCGGTTAGCATTGGGCCTGCGGTGCAATGGGGCTTGAAATTGTTCAAAGCCTTGCCACATTCAGTCAAACCTGAGCCGAGCATGACCGAGCCAGTTGAAACTGCACCTTCAGTTTAACCTTGGCCCGACAAAAGGACGCTCTCTGGCTCATTGGATGATTGATGCTTCCTAGCTGCCATAGAAACGTCCTTTTGTTATGGATATCGAGGCGTACTCCTCGGTCGGCTAGCTGAACTATGAGCTAAGATTCTAAAGCGCTCAGGCAACTTACAATAAAGCAGCCTTCAAGCATGCCAACGAATCAATCAAAGCAGCATCAGTATCACGCCCGTAACCACCTGATTTGGGCAAACCACCAATTTCTAAGATGGCCGGGCCATGAAAATTGGCAGCAACCAAAGTTTGGCAATAGGTTGGAATATCAATTGTTCCCATACCCAAAGGCAGGTGGCAATTAACTTCAGGCAAAGGCGTATCGGAGATATGCAGCATACTCATGCGCGGAATTAATTGTAAAAATCCAGCTAAATCCTCTGGCAAGGTATGATTGAAATCCCAGACAAAGCCTAAATCTGACACAGCATCCAAGAGTTGGCGGCATGCTTGCGGCGTGGTAAACAAGCGCAAGATGGGATCGTTGTGCTCAAAGCCAAATTTAAAGCCATGCTGCTGAGCCAAGGCTACCCCAGCCGCAAATTGGGGTTGCAAGCCAATTTCAAGCTCAGCAACATGTTGAAATTCCAGCACTGGCTGATTGTTCAGATGCCAATGCACATATTTACAACCCAAGCCAGTAATCGCAGGCAAATTAGCTTCGAGCACTTCGAATGGCGTTTGACCTGTTGCAGCCCGACCAGTAGCATCAATTTGCAGATTGATTTCCATTACCGCCGTAATTTGCTTAGTTTCAAGTTGTTGCCGAATGCTAGCAAAATCGGCTCCCAAGGCGGCAACTTGTAGGCCTGCTGGCTTGCCCTGAAACTGAATACTGGCAAAACCACTGGCAGCTGCAAAATCAATTTCATCACGGGCTGGTCGCCAATTTTGCTCGAAAAAACGCCCATTCAGGCCAATTTGTAAACTCATCGAAGTATTCCTTACTAAATCAATTGGTTGATTAAAGAGATATGCTGGAGTTTCGGATTCGGACTAAAGACCGATCACGCTGCTTGATGGTTTGTGCTATCCTAGGCGCACTTAATGGATTATAGTTTGGAAGACGATTATGGTTTTCAATGCATTCATGGGCGTGATTCACGCACGGAAAGGGTTCAACAAAGGCGCAGACAGGATAGCTGCGCCTAAAATCTGAACCATTTGCGATTGAAACCAAATGATTAAGACTAGGGGCAGCATTATGCGCCCCTAGTCTTTTTTGATGCTCGTGCATAGTGCTGCCCCCGATTTTGGAGGTTGCCCAATGATTATCGCTAGCGCTCAGGATGTTCACTACAGCATTGGTGGTCGAAGTATTCTCAACGGCCTAAATTGGGAAATTCACGAACACGCCCGCATCGGCTTGGTTGGCTCGAATGGTGCAGGCAAATCGACGTTGCTGCGCTTATTGGCAGGCTTTGAAACGCCGACGGCTGGCCACATTAGCACACGGCGCGGATTACGCATTGCCTACCTTTCGCAGCATATCGTGGGCGATCAGCGCACACCGTTGCAAACCGTCATGGCCGCCCGCCCTGATTTGACTGAGCTTGAAGCCCAAATTCAGGCCTGCGAAAACCAACTAGGCGAGCCAGTGATCGCCAACGATCTTCAGCGGATGAATCAGGTTTTAGAGCGTCACAGTCGCCTATTGAACCAATTCGAGGAGCTGGGTGGCTCAATGCTCTATAACGATGCTCGTGGCTATTTACAGCAATTTGGCTTCGATGGCAACGATCTGAATTTGCCAACCAACTCGCTCAGCGGCGGCCAACGCAAAATGATCGGCTTGGCTAGCTGTTTGATTCAACGCCCTGATTTATTGCTGCTCGACGAGCCAGAGACCCACCTCGATTTGAACCGCCGCGAGTTTTTAGAGACGACAATTCGTGAGTTTGCTGGGGCGGTGGTGATTGTCGCCCACGATCGCTATTTGCTCGATGAAACCATCACCAGCGTTGTGCATTTGGAAGCTGGCAAAACTAGCCTCTGGCTTGGCAATTATTCGACCTACGCCGTCAATCGCCAATTGGCTTTGCAACGCCAGCAGCAAGATTTTATGGCGCAACAAAAGGAAATTAATCGCTTAGAAGAAGCAATTAAGCGCTTTCAATTGTGGGCATCGTTAGTTCCCAACGAGCGCCATATCAAGCAGGCGCGGGTCAAGCAAATGCAGATTGATAAGATGGATAAAGTTGAAAAGCCCGTGTTGGAGCGGCGCAAAGTCGGCTTGAGCCTACGCTCCGAGCAACGTGGCGGCCAAAAAATCATCGATCTACGTGATGTCAGTATGAGCTTTGGCGACGATTTAGTGCTTCTGGGAATTGAACAAACCATCTGGCGCGGCGAACGGGTTGGGATCGTCGGCCAAAATGGCGCGGGCAAAAGTCTGCTTGGTAAGTTGATGCATGGGCAATTTGAGCCAAGCGATGGCATGGTTTGGGTTGGCCCATCGATCGAAATTGGCTATTTTGCCCAAGGCGTTGAGACGCTTGATCATAGCCAAACGCCGATTGATGTAGTACGCCTCACGCGTTCGATGTACGAGGGCCAAGCGGTGGCATTTTTAGGTGGATTTTTGTTTAGTTATGCTCAATGTCGCCAAAGCATCGGCTCGCTTTCTGGTGGCGAACGGGCACGCTTGCAATTAGCATTGTTGATGTTAGCCAAACCCAATTGTCTAATTCTTGATGAGCCGACCAACCATTTAGATATTGATTCGGTCGAAGTCTTGGAAGATGCCCTAGAACGCTACGACGGCACAGTGATTGTGATTTCGCACGACCGCTACTTTCTTGATCGCGTGGTTGATCGAGTTTGGGCTGTCAATGATGGTAGCATCAAAGCTCACCTTGGCGGCTACAGTGCTTGGCGTGAAGCTAGTAAAGCCCCGCCAGCGCCCATTATCGAGCCGGTAGTGGTTAAGACTAAGGCCAAAGTTAAACGATAGAAGGGATGAAGAACATAGAACATAGAGCATAGAACATAGGGATTGGAAATCAGGCTAGAGGCTTTGGGCTATGGGAACATCATTCGTGCAATTCGTGGCTAAAAACATCCTTCGCTTCGTGTTCTTCGTGCTCTTCGTGGATCAAATTTAACTGAACCCTAAAAAACAACCCCAGCCTTAGAACCGAAGCTCCGAGGCTGGGGGAGAAGAACCGGACACCAAAGGCTAAAAACTTTAGCGCTTGGTGTATTGTTTGGCGCGGCGAGCCTTGACCAAACCTGGTTTCTTACGTTCCTTTTTACGAGCGTCGCGGGTCAAGAGGCCAGCAGCCCGCATAATTGGCTTGAATGCTGGATCTGCATCGACCAACGCGCGAGCAATACCGTGGCGCACAGCTTCGGCGCGGCCAGTATCACCACCGCCACGAACCTTGATCAACACATTGAACGAGCCAAGTTGATTGGCAGCCAACAACGGTTGGCGAATCAATTGTTGATACAAAGCGCGACCGCCGAAGAATTCTTCTGAGGTGCGGCCATTGACCACAAATTCGCCAGTGCCAGGATACAAGCGTACCCGAGCCACGGCGGTCTTGCGGCGACCAGTGCCTTGGAAATAGCGTTGTTCACTCATCGTTATTAACCTTTCACCGCATAGACTTTAGGTGATTGTGATGCATGAGGATGGCTCTCACCAGCATACACCTTCAGTTTTTTGATAATATGGCGGCTCAAGCGATTGCGTGGCAACATGCCTTTTACCGCGAAGTAAATGATCCGCTCGGGGTGGGTTTGCATCATCACTTTATAAGCGGTGCGCTTCAAACCACCAGGGAAGTTCGAGTGTCGATAGTAAATTTTTTGGTTAGCTTTATCGCCGGTAACGCGAATTTTCTCAGCGTTGACCACGATCACAAAATCGCCGCCATCCATGCTTGGCGTATAGGTTGGCTTGTGTTTGCCGCGAATCAGGGTTGCAATTTGGGTCGCGAGCCGACCAAGCACCTGATTTTGTGCATCGACGACCAGCCATTCGCGCTGAATCTCCGAAGCTTTTTGGCTATAAGTCTTCATGCTGCTGAATTCCTCGTGTATGAATTGTGAATTATGCCACGCTGGCATGTTCACAAATCGTTGTAAGGTTGGCGATGAGAAGCGTTGGCAACCTGCCCGTATTCACATCGTTAGCCTTGATACGTCCGAAAATAGGTCGTGCCATCCCAGCGTGAACTTGTCGCCAATGGCTGAAGTGCTGGGTCATAGCCAATCGACTCTAAATACAACCCCTGTGGGGGCGCGGTTGGGCCTGCGTTACGACGGTCGCGACTGGCAATAATTGCCTGCCAAGCTTCCAATGAAAGCCGGCCATCGCCAACCATCAGCAACGTACCAACGATATTGCGCACCATATGCTTGAGAAAAGCATTGGCCTGCAAATGCAGGACAGTCACTGGGCGACCAAGCCACTCTGCGGGGCGTAATTGCGCCAACATACAGGTGCGAGTTGTCGAGCCTTCGTGACCAGCGCCAGCGAACGCCGCAAAATCGTGTGTGCCAATCAGGGTATCCAAGGCCGCCTGCATCGCCGCCCAATCTAGTTGATGATCGAGGCGCAGCACCCGCCCAGAGAGCGTAGCTGAAGGTGCAGGTGCACTATCAAAAACATAGCGATATGTTCGTTGACGGGCACTAAAGCGAGCGTGAAAGCCAGTTGGCATCTCCCATGCTTCGTGAACACTGATATCGGGCGGCGTAATGGCATTGATTGCCTTGGCAATTGTATCCAAACTGCGCGGCGTATCGCTCACGATATGGGCGACTTGGGCTAGGGCGTGAACTCCTGCATCGGTGCGACCGGCAAAAATCCAACGCCCAGTTTCGCTTGTTAATCGTTGCCAAGCGGTTTCTAACTCCGTTTGCACGGCGCGACCGCCTGGTTGCCATTGCGAGCCGCAAAAAGCAGTGCCGAGATATTCAAAACACAATGCTAAAGTACGGCTCATAGGGCAAGCTAGACCAATTCAATCCGAGCCATTTCCGCAGCGTCGCCTTTGCGGAAGCCCATCTTGACAATCCGCGTGTAACCACCTGGGCGTTCGGCGTAAGCAGGAGCCACTTGGAACAAAAGGTTCATGGCAATCTTGCTGTGCAGCTTCGAAAGCGCCATCCGGCGATTGTGGGGAGTATCAAAGCGACCCAATGAAATCAATTTTTCAACTTCTGGTTGAACTGCGCGGGCCTTGGCATCAGTGGTTGTAATGCCGCGATGCTCAATAATCGCAATCATCAAGCTGCGGTATAAGGCTTTGCGCTGAGCCGTTGGCCGGCCCATCTTCTTGCCAGACTTGCGGTGTCTCATGAAACGATCCTCGTCTATTCAGCGCTACCGTCGTTCAGACGGGCAGCGACATTGGTGTTCAGAATAGCGGAGTTGAAAGGCAAGGTTGGCAGTAAATTGCGCTCGATTAATTTCTCGCGAATTTCGTCCATGGATTTTTGCCCCAAGTTCCGCACAGCCAGCAGTTGCTTCTCGTCCATCTCCAGCACTTGCCCAACCTTGGTGATGTCGGCACGCTTGAGACAGTTGTAGGTGCGGGTTGAAAGGTCAAGATCTTCGATAGGCATATCGTAGATCTCGCTGGGAATAACCAGACCATTGGCATCGCCAACTTGCTCTTGTTCATCGTCAAAGCGATTGAAATCGGCGATGATCGATGAATATTGAACCAGCACTTGCGCGGCGTAGCTGAGAGCATCGCCTGGCTTAACCGTGCCATCAGTCCAAATTTCAAGCAACAAACGGTCGAAGTCGGTCATCCCGCCAATGCGGGTGTGTTCCACAACGTAGTTAACCTTGTGCACCGGCGTGAAGATCGCATCCACCGGGATTTCGCCAATCGGCACCGGGTCACGATTTTCAGCTGGCAGATAGCCGCGGTGACGTTCCACGGTCAACTCCATGTCCAAGCGAGCATCGGAGCTATCGAGGGTTGCGATGTAGTGATCGGGGTTAACGATCTCCACATTTGAAGGGCATTCAATATCGCTTGCCCGCACCACGCCTGGGCCAGTCTTGGATAAAATCATCTTGACTGGGCGTTCGGCGTAGGAGCGCAAACGAATGCCTTTCACATTTAACACAATCTCGGTAGCATCTTCACGCACGCCTTGAATTGGCGAAAACTCGTGGAAAATCCCATCAATTTTAATCTTGATGACCGCTGCCCCAGGGATGGACGACAACAACACCCGTCGCAGCGCGTTCCCTAATGTGTGCCCGTACCCGGGATCCAGAGGCTCAATTTTGAACCGCCCATAGTTCTCCGCCGCTGCGACACATTCGAGTTTGGGCATTGCAATGTCTAGCACGTATCCGCCTCCTGCTGGGATAGTGATACCGATTACGTCCGATTAGCGGCTGTAGAATTCAACAATCAACTGCTCGTTAATCGACATATCCAACTCTTCGCGTGATGGGAAGGTTTGCACAACCCCTTCCATCTTGCCAGCGTCAAGTGACAACCAGCTAGGTGGTGACACGCGATTGAGTTGTTTGGTTTCTTCGAGATCTTTGAAATAATCGCGTTTGCGGCTTTCGGCCCGCACGCCAATTACATCGCCAACTTCAACCAAGGCTGAAGGAATATCGGTTTTGCGGCCATTCACGGTAATATGACCGTGGTTGACCAACTGGCGAGCTTGGGCGCGAGTTACTGCATAGCCTAAGCGGAACACCACATTATCGAGGCGACGTTCCAAGATTTGCAAGAGCACAGCACCGGTTTGGCCGGTGGTACGGGTCGCAATGCCATAATAGCGGCGGAACTGGCGTTCCAAAACACCATAGATCCGGCGAACTTTTTGCTTCTCGCGCAACTGAACACCATAATCAGACAATTGTCGTCGTCGGACTGAAGCCCCATGTTGGCCAGGGGGCTGGCTCCCACGGCGCTCAAGCACCTTGCGGCCACTGTTACCGCTCTTGAGCATTAGGTCAACGCCTTCGCGGCGTGACAATTTACATACTGGACCAGTATATCGAGCCATGTTCTTGTTTGTCCCTTCGCAATTCCTAATTGCCAAGGCAGTTTACACACCGACTCCTATTTCCACGTATAGGAACAGCCGTGCTTCATCCTGCTCACGTATTTTAATCGTGGCGTTGCTACTACACACTTCGTCGGCAGCATGCTGCCGCGAAGCCATTACACGCGGCGGCGCTTTGGTGGGCGACAACCATTGTGTGGGATTGGCGTAACATCGGTGATTGCAATAACCGACAAGCCAGTAGCTTGCAGTGCCCGCACCGCTGATTCACGGCCAGCGCCTGGGCCTTTTACATACACTTCGACGACGCGCATGCCGTTATCCATGGCTTTGCGTGCTGCTTGTTCAGCAGTTACTTGGGCTGCATAGGGAGTGCTTTTGCGTGAGCCTTTGAAGCCACTTGCGCCAGCGCTGCTCCAGCAAACCACGTTACCAGCTGGGTCGGTGATCGTAACGATCGTGTTGTTAAAGGTTGCTTGCACGTGAGCTTGGCCACGCGGCACATTTTTACGCTCACGGCGACGACCGCGTTGAGGGCGGCGAGCTGCTCCCGCTTTTGCTTGTTTCGCCATTCAAGGCCTCCGAAATAGCGTTGAAAATAAAAATTCAGGAAATTACTTCTTGGTAGCTTTCTTCTTGCCACCGATTGCTGCGCCTTTTTTACCACGGCGGGTACGGGCGTTAGTTTTGGTGCGTTGACCGCGCAATGGCAAGCCTTTGCGGTGACGAATCCCACGGTAGCAGCCAATATCCATCAAACGCTTGATGTTCAATTGAACAGCCCGACGCAAATCGCCTTCAACGGTGTAATCTTGGTCGATGATTTCGCGCAAACGAATCACTTCGTCTTCGGTCAAATCTTTGACCCGAACATTTGGATTGATATTGGTGCGAGCCAGAATTTCAGTGCTGGTGGTGCGACCAATCCCGTAGATGTAGGTAAGGGAAATTTCCACCCGTTTGTTGCGGGGAATATCAACCCCTGAAATACGTGCCATTCGATGCTCCTCTTAGCCTTGCCGTTGCTTATGCTTCGGGGTGCGGCTGCAAATGATGCGGACAACGCCCTTACGACGAATGACCCGGCAATATTCACAGCGTGGTTTAACTGATGGTTGAACTTTCATCGGAACCTCGCTCGTAGACACACAACAATCCAACCCCCAGTCCGCTTCGGCCCGAGGCATTGGTTGCGGTGGTCAGTGTGTTATCTGTACCGATAAGTAATACGGCCACGAGTCGGATCATAGGGCGAGAGTTCGACTAGCACGCGATCGCCTTTGAGAATCCGAATATAATTCATCCGAATCCGGCCAGAGACATGTGCTAATACTTCCAGCCCGTTATCCAACGCTACTTTAAACATCGCGTTTGGCAGTGGCTCAGTAATAACGCCCTCGACCTCAATGACATCCTTCTTCTTGGCCATATAACTCCTTAAAACTAGCACATCAGCGGTGGCAATGGTCGCATGCGTTGCGAGTGGTGCGCGATTGCCCCAAAGGATAATCCGTCACTGGGCTGTGCAATACGCCAGCAGACGGTGTATAGCATACGCAGCAAGCTAGAAGCATAGGCCGTCGGCCCATGCTTCTGCATCGGTACCTATTACTATACCACAAATTTAGCACGGCTTTGCCGATTCAATTGCTTGAACCATGCGTGCAGTAATATCGTCGATATCGCCAAGGCCATCAATTTCGTGCAAGATTCCTTGCGTGCGATAATGGGCAATTAATGGCGATGTTTGGGCTTCGTAAACATCAAGTCGATGGTTGATCGTCTCAAGGTTGTCATCGCTGCGTTGGTACAAATCGCCTTCGCAGAGATCACAAACACCCTCGACTTTTGGTGCTCGGAAGTATGTATTATATACAGCTTGACATTTTCTGCAAGTCCAGCGCCCAATCACCCGTTGAATCAACACATCTTTATCGACATGCAGCAACAACACGGCGTTGATCGCATCGTTATGTTCAGCTAGGGCTGCTTGCAGGGCTTCGGCTTGTTGAGGCGTTCGTGGAAACCCATCGAAAATCACCCCATTTTCACAATCGGGTTGGCGTACCCGTTCCAAAACCATGCCAATCACAACATCATCGGGCACAAGCTCGCCTTTATCGAGATACGATTGGGCGAGTTTGCCCAGTGGTGTGCCTTCACGCACAGCCGCCCGAAACATATCGCCGCTGGCAATATGCTTCATGCCGGTTGCTGCTTCCAACTCAGTTGCCTGGGTTCCTTTGCCCGCTCCAGGCGAACCAAGCAAAATGATGTTCATAGGTCAGTGCTCCTCGGTGAGTCAGCAAAGGATGGCGAACGCCGTTGTTCGCCATAGCGCCGCCTGCCCACAGCAGTTAGCGTTTCTTAGCGCGAGATGAAGCCTTCGTAATTGCGCATCATCATTTGGGCTTCGAGTTGGCGCATGGTATCGACCGCCACACCAACCACAATCAACAAACCGGTGCTGCTAAAGCCAATTTGCAAGCCGGTAATTTGTTGCACAAAATAGGGCAAGGCTGCAACTACCGCCAAGCCAACCGCGCCAATCAAGGTGATGCGGTTCAAGACTTTGGTCAAATAGACTTCGGTGTTGCGACCTGGGCGAATGCCTGGAATAAAGCCGCCGTTGCGTTGCAACATTTCAGGCAAATTTTGTTGGTTGAACATCACCAAGGCATAGAAGTAGGTGAAGAGCAAGACCAATACAAACATCGCCAAGGTAAAGGCCAAGCCATTCGGGCCAAAGCTATTGACGAAGAAGTTGGCAACGCCATTGAAGAAGCCCGAACCGTTGGGATTCCAGAAGTAGGAAGCAACGGTGCTGGGGAAAATCAAAATGCTTTGGGCGAAGATCAAGGGAATCATCCCAGCCATATTGACCTTTAATGGCAAGTGGCTTGATTGACCGCCATAGACCTTGTTGCCGCGCACGCGCTTGGCATATTGAACTGGAATGCGGCGTTGGCCTTCGGTGATCAACACAATCCCCACCACGGTCGCCAAGGTCACGATCAGCAGCAAAATCCCGCCGATGACGTTATTGCCTGAGCTTGAGGTGGTGATTGCTTGATAAACCATACTTGGCAGAGCCGTAACAATCCCGCCGAAGATAATCATCGAGAGCCCATTACCAATCCCGCGTTCGTCGATCAACTCACCCATCCAAACCAAGAACATCGAGCCTGAAACCATAATCGTCAAGATCGAGAAGGTTTGGAAGAAGTTTTCGGTGATGCTGAAATTCAACGTACCGAACAAATTAATCCCGCTGTTGATCAAGGATTTAATTTGGCCATAGCCTTGGAGATAGGCCAGTGGCACGGTGAGGAAATACTGATAGCGCTGAATACGATTGCGGCCCTGCTCACCCTCTTTGCTCAATTGCTCCAGCGCTGGGATCAACGGAATCAGCAACTGCATAATAATTTGAGCCGTGATGTAGGGATAGACCCCCATGGCTGCGACCGAGAACTGCCGCAACGCCCCACCCGAGAGCAAGTTGAGGAAGTTAGCCAAATCGCTCAACGGCAACTGACCATTAAACAACCGATCGAGTTCGGCTGTATCGACCCCTGGCACTGGGATAGCCGCGATAAAGCGGAAGATCACCAGCATCATCATGGTGAACAAAATTTTCTTACGCACTTCGGCGATTTTAAGCGCGTTGACCACAGCTTGAAGCATGGAATTCTCCTGTGCAATGCACGAATGACCTTCATTTGCAAACGGCGTAGCCTTGGGCAAAGCCCGCTACGCCGTCGCAAGAGAAGGTCATCGCATCACCATTGTTTAGGCGGCAGCGTCAATCAGTTCAACTGAACCGCCCGCAGCCTCAATTTTTTGGCGAGCGCTGGCGCTAACCTTGTGGACACGCACCTTGAGGGCTACGTTCAGGTCGCCATCGCCGAGGACTTTGATCGGTTGCTTGAGGTTTTTGATCAAGCCGACTTCGCGCAGTGCTTCTGGCGTTACATCGCCATTGTTCCATTCGATCAAATCACCGACATTAACGACGGTATATTCAACCCGGAAACGGTTGGTAAAGCCACGCTTGTAGGGCATCCGGCGGACCAAAGGATTTTGACCACCTTCAAAGTGTGGGTAGGGGTTTGGCCCTGAACGAGCCTTTTGACCCATCATACCTTTACCAGAGGTCTTACCTTTGCCCGAACCATGACCACGACCAACGCGCTTGCTTTTGCGTGTTGAGCCTGGTGCTGGCTTCAGATCATGCAATTTCATTACTTGGCCTCCGTCGCAGTCACTTCCTCGACAGTTACCAAGTGCTTGATCTTGAAGATCATCCCACGGACAACCGGAGTATCTGGAAGTTCGACCACCTGGTTCAATTTGCGCAAGCCGAGTGAGCGCACGGTATCTTTTTGCGCTTGGCTATAGCCGATTGAACTCTTTTTATAAGTAATACGCAAAGTCATCGTTACTCCTCCGTACCGCTGATAACGGCGCGGCTTTGGCCGCTCAGGCGGAATGACGATGCGGCGCGACCACGGCGACGGCCTTCTTCTTGCGGAGTCCGCAATTCAGAAAGTGCCTTCAAGGTAGCTCGCACTACATTGACTGAGTTGTTGCTGCCCAATGATTTGGTCAGAACGTCCTTGATGCCAGCGGCTTCAAGCACGGCCCGCACGCCACCACCAGCGATAACGCCGGTACCAGCTGAGGCTGGCTTGAGCAACACTTTTGATGCTTTATAGGTTGACACAATTTCATGTGGAATGGTGGTTCCGATAACGGAAACCGCGATCATATTGCGTTTGGCTGATTCAGCGCCCTTACGGATCGCCTCAGGTACTTCAGAAGCCTTGCCCATCCCTAGCCCGACATTGCCGTTGCCATCGCCAACGACTACGACGGTGCTAAAGTTGAAGCGGCGGCCACCCTTGACCACTTTCGCGACGCGGTTGATCTGGACAACTCGTTCGTCCAGTTCAACTTCATCAGCGCCAGTTCGATTTCGCTTCGCCACGTTGCCTCCAGAGTTGATTAGAATTCAAGTCCGCCTTCGCGTGCCCCTTCGGCAACAGCTTTCACACGACCGTGATATTTGTAGCCACCGCGATCGAACACCACTTTGGTAATCCCAGCGGCGCGAGCACGTTCTGCAACGGCCTTGCCAACTGAATGTGCTTGTTCGAGCTTGCGTTGCTCACCAAGGCTGCCGCGTAATTCGGTATCGATCGTTGACGCGGAAACAAGCGTATGACCAGCGAGATCATCGATCACTTGGGCATAGATATTCAGGCCTGAGCGAAACACATTCAAGCGTGGGCGCTCGGGCGTACCACTGAGTTGACCACGAAGCCGACGATGCCGTCGGGCCCGCAATTCGCGGGATGTAAATTTCGACATTGCTATATTTCTCCTGTAGGTGGGTTAGGCGGCGCGTTAGTGATGCCACGCTACGCCGCCGCCAACAGCCTACTTCTTACCAGCTTTACCGGCCTTGCGGCGGATCACTTCGTCGCTGTACTTGATGCCTTTGCCCAAGTAGGGTTCGGGTGGACGCAGCTTACGAATATTGGCTGCTTGGTCGCCAACTTTTTGCTTGTTGGGACCTTTGATCACAACCCGACGCTCGGCTACTTCAAAGCTATTGCCTTCGTATGGCTCAACCCGCACTGGGTGCGAGAAGCCAAGTGAAAGCACCAAAGTTTTGCCATCAAGTGTAGCGCGGTAGCCTGTACCATTCATTTCGAGCGTTTTTTCAAAGCCCTTGGTTACGCCATCGACCATATTGGCGACCAGCGTCCGTGAGAGACCGTGAAAAGCGCGAGCCTGACGGCTATCGTTGACGCGGGTAATTTCTACCGTTGCGCCATTGATATTAACCGTAACTTCAGGCCGAATTGATTCGCTCAAGGTTCCTTTGGGGCCTTTGACCGTGACCAGATTATTACTGTCAACGTTCACAGTTACGCCAGCTGGAACTTCAATCGGTTTACGACCGATACGTGACATGGGTCATTTCCTCCACGAGTGATGACGGTAATGCTACCGTTGTCCTCGTTTAGTATTACCAAATGTAACAAACAATTTCGCCGCCAACGCCTGCTTTCCAAGCGGCATCACCGGTCATCAACCCCTTAGGAGTTGAAAGGATGCTCAAGCCCAAACCATTACGCACCCGAGGAATCTCGTTGCGCTTGGTGTAGACCCGCAAACCTGGGCGGCTAACCCGCTTCAAGCCGGTAATGACTGGCTTGCGGTCAGCAGCATATTTCAAGGTCAACACCAAGTTTGAGAATGGTGTGCCTTCTTGAACTTCAAAGCTCTTGATATAGCCTTCGGCTTGCAAAATTTCAGCAATACCGCGCTTGATTTTCGACAATGGAATCGTCACCGTTTGGTGACGCGCCATACCCGCGTTGCGGATGCGTGTCAGCAGGTCGGCAATTGGATCATTAACGCTCACTAGCTCGTCCTCCTGGTTCTACCAGCTTGATTTTGTTACACCGGGAATCAGCCCCTGTGATGCCAACTCGCGGAAGCAGATCCGGCAGATACCAAATTTTCGCATGTACGCCCGAGGCCGACCACAGCGCTTGCAGCGATTGTATCCCTGCGTTGAAAATTTTGGTGCGCGATTCGCCTTGACGATCATTGATTTCTTAGCCATAGACTGTTTTGGCCTCCCAGTTAAGAGTCGTTGGTTCACTACACCTGTAGTGCCTGACCAACTCTAGTCACGAAACGGCATCCCCAACGCCTTCAACAAAGCAAAGCCTTGTTCGTCGTTTGGAGCGGTGGTAACAATCGCCACCTCAAGACCACGGATTTTATCGACTTTATCGTATTCGATTTCAGGGAAGATGATTTGTTCCCGAATACCGATACTGTAGTTTCCGCGACCATCGAACGATTTGCGGCTTAAGCCTTGGAAGTCGCGGATACGGGGTAACGCCAAGTTGACCAGACGATCATAGAAATCGTACATCCGGTCGTTGCGCAGGGTTACCATTGCGCCGATCGGCATACCTTGGCGGAGTTTGAAGGCTGCCAACGATTTCTTAGCGCGGGTTACAACTGGCTTTTGACCTGCAATCATGGTCAAGTCGCCGATAGCTGCTTCCACCGCTTTGGGGTTTTGCAACGCTTCACCTAAGCCAATGTTGATGACGATCTTGGTAATCCGAGGCACTTGCATAGGGGACTTAAAGCCAAAGTCCTTGAACAATGCAGGAGCCACGGTCTTCAAATAGACATCCTTAAGACGTGCCATGGGTTCCTCACTTCTGGGGTTCGGCGGCAGCATTGGTAACCAAGGCTACCAAACGGTTGCGGCACAACTGCGCCAGCCCAGATGGCAAATACGATAGTTCCAACCAAATGAGTAGTCAGCAACCAAGGGTTGTTCATTGCTCATTTGTCTTCGACCTTGCTAATTAGGCAACGTCGGCATTGCATTGTTTGCAAACACGAACTTTTTTGCCTTCGTCATTGACGCGATGGCCAGTGCGTGAAGGCTTGCCACATGCTGGGCAGATCAACATGACTTTTGAGACATGCAAGGCTGCTTCAACTTCGAGGATACCGCCTTGGCGATTTCCCATTGGCTTTACGTGTTTTTTAACAATATTAACATTTTCAACGACGACGCGTTCTTTTTTGGGCAAAGACAGCTTGATTACACCTTCGCGGCCTTTTTCGCGCCCACTAAGGACCACTACGCGGTCGCCCTTTTTGACGTGCATGGTTTTGCCTCCATAGTGTCACCGCTATGTGGTTGCCCACAAGCGTTGTATTGTACCACAGCTCGTGAAGAATGTTACAACACTTCTGGAGCAAGTGAGATGATCTTCATGTACTGCTTTTCGCGCAATTCACGGGCGACCGGCCCAAAGATACGCGTGCCGCGAGGGTTGCCTTGTTGGTTGATAATGACAGCAGCATTATCATCAAACTGAATCATTGAGCCATCGGGGCGGGTATAGCCCTTTTTGACCCGAACGATCACGGCGCGAACAACTTCGCCCTTTTTGGCTGAGCCACCTGGGTTGGCTTGCTTGACGGTTGCGATAATCGTATCGCCAACGCTAGCATAGCGGCGCTTGGTGCCACCGAGTACCCGAATACACAACAGCTCTTTTGCGCCTGTGTTATCGGCAACCCGCATACGAGATTCTTGCTGGATCACGACGAGGCCTCCTCGGTTTCGCCTTCAACGGTTACTACGTCTTGGCGCAGAACATTCAAGCCTTCGCGGCGGTTTTTGGTGGCGATTTCAACCACGCGCCAGCGCTTGAGCTTGCTCAAGGGGCGGGTTTCTTCGATCACCACGGTATCGCCTACATGGCATTCGTTGTTTTCATCATGAGCGTAAAACTTGCTGGTTTGACGCACGGTTTTGCGATACAACGGGTGCGGGCGCAGGTAATCGACCGCAACTACCACGGTTTTGTTCATTTTATTGCTGACAACCCGACCAACTTTTTGCTTGCGGCTATCAGTTGTTGCTAAATGCTCGTTCATTAATTTCCCTCCGCCACCAAGGTGCGTTCGTGGATGACCGTTTTGGCGCGGGCGATATCTTTTTTCAACAACCGCACGCGGGCGGTGTTGGTCAATTTGCCAACTGATTTTTGGAAACGCATGGTGAACAACTCTTGTTTGTTATCGTTGATCAACTTTTCCAAATCAGCGTTACTCATGTCGCGCAGTTCACTAGCCTTCATTTGAGCCAACCTCCTGCGATGCCTTGGTTACGAATTTGCACTTGACTGGCAATTTTTGGGCAGCGCGGCGCAGTGCTTCTTGGGCCACATCTTCGGGCACGCCGTTCAATTCGAACAACACGCGACCTGGCTTGATCACTGCGACATAGTATTCAACTGAACCTTTACCGGAACCCATCCGTGTTTCAGCAGGCTTTTGGGTAATTGGACGATCTGGGAAGATCCGAATCCAAACTTTACCGCCCCGCTTCACATAGTTGGTGATGGTACGGCGGGCCGACTCGATTTGGCGACTGGTGATCCAGCCAGCTTCGAGCGAGACCAAACCAAAATCACCGAATGCCACAGTTGCGCCGCGTTGTGCAATACCCTTGATGTTACGAGGGCGGTGTGGGCGGCGATATTTCATCTGCTTGGGCATTAACATGGTTTACGACCCCTTGCCCGAACGAGTGTTGGTTTTTGGCGCATCGGCTGCTGCAGTTGCAGATTGGCGTTCGCGTTGACCAAGCACATCGCCCTTATAAATCCAAACTTTAACCCCGATCCGGCCATAGGTAGTGTGAGCATGCACCAAGGCGTAGTCAATGTCTGCGCGGATGGTGTGCAAAGGCACACGACCTTCACGTTCCCACAATGAGCGGCTCATTTCAGCGCCACCCAAACGGCCAGAGCATTTGACTTTGATGCCTTGAGCACCAAGCCGCATGGCACGTTGGGTTGCTTGCTTCATGGCACGTTTGTGTGAAACCCGCTTGCTGATTTGTTCAGCAACGCTTTCGGCCACCAGGTAAGCATTTAATTCAGGCTGGTGAATTTCTTGAATATTCAAGCGCACCTTTTTGCCTGTAAGTTTTTCAATTTGGTTTTTGAGGGTATCGACGTTCGCGCCGCGTTTGCCAATGACAATCCCTGGCTTAGCCGTGTGGATGGTCACTTCAACCCGATTGGCTGAGCGTTCGATATCAACAAGTGCTACACCAGCATTTTTCAACTCATCGGCACCTTCGATATATTTACGCAGTGCCAAGTCTTGGTGCAGTTGTTCGGTATAGTTACGCTCGGCAAACCACTTCGATTTCCAATCTTTGATGATGCCGAGGCGGAATCCATTCGGATGCACTTTACGACCCAAGAGATCCTCCTAAGATAGTGATGAACTAAAGGATGAAGTATGAAGGCCATCATTGCACGATGCCTTCATCATTCATGCTTTATATTCTACAAGACTTCGCCGTCATCGACGATCACGGTAATGTGTGACGAACGCTTCAAGATACGATCACCACGGCCACGTGCACGAGGCATATAGCGCTTGAGCACTGGACCAGCATCGACCATAATCGTTTTAACGACCAGATCCTCGGGTGACATTTGATAGTTGTGATCGGCATTGGCCTTGGCCGACTTGATCACGCGGGCAATTTCTGGGGCTGCCTTGTGGGGCAGATATTGCAAAATCCCCAGCGCTTCCGTCACATTTTTACCGCGCACGAGGTCGGCAACCAGCCGAACTTTTTGCGGCGACATGCGGAAGTTACGCAGAATGGCTTTAGCTTGCATTGCGCACCTCTTACTTTAATTTGCCGCGCTTGTCGGCCTTTTTGCCACCGTGCCCACGGAATGTGCGGGTCGGCGCGAATTCACCCAACTTATGACCAACCATGTTTTCAGTGATATACACTGGCACGTGACGGCGGCCATCATGGACAGCGATGGTATGACCAACCATCTGAGGGAAGATGGTTGAATCGCGTGACCACGTTTTGAGTGGGCGCTTTTCATTGCCACGATTCATCGTTTCAACGCGGCTCAAGAGCCGAACGTCAACGAATGGACCTTTTTTGGTTGAACGAGACATTCGTTTCCTTCCTTTAGTTGCAGTAGTTGTTGTCACTACTCACGAGGGAGAAGGCGCTGCACGAGTTATCGGAACCCAGTGCAGCGGCGGCCAAGCCGCCCTTGCTCCAAGGTGAGGAGCGCCATCACAACGAAGCGCTCCCCAGGGATTATTTTTGCTTGCGAGTCCGCACGATAAAGCGTTGGGTGCGGGGGTTGTGGCGGGTCTTCTTGCCCATTGCTGGCTTGCCCCATTTGGTTTTGGGGTTCATACCGGTTGGGGCCCGACCTTCACCACCACCGTGTGGGTGATCAACAGGGTTCATTGCTGAACCACGCACGACTGGGCGACGGCCCAACCAGCGGCTGCGACCAGCTTTCCCAATCATAATGTTTTGGTGATCAACATTGCCGACTTGACCCAAGGTAGCCATACACTTGATGTGCACCATGCGCATTTCGCCAGATGGCAAACGCACAGTGGCATAGTTACCTTCGCGGGCCATCAATTGGGCGGTGTTACCAGCACTGCGCACCAATTGGCCACCACGACCAGGGGTCAATTCGATGTTGTGAATTTGCGAACCGATTGGGATATTGGCCAATGGCAAAGCATTACCAACGCGAATTTCAGCGTTAGGGCCAGCCATCAAGGTATCGCCAACTTTCAAGCCCAATGGAGCAATGATATAGCGTTTTTCGCCGTCGGTGTAGTGCAACAAAGCGATATTCGCTGAGCGGTTTGGATCGTACTCAATCCCCGCTACTTTTGCTGGAATATCAAATTTCTTGCGCTTGAAATCGATCAAGCGATAGCGGCGCTTGTGGCCACCACCACGGTGACGGGTGGTAATGTGACCGTGATTGTTACGGCCAGCATGTTTCTTTAAGGGTTCGGTAAGCGACTTTTCTGGCTCGAACTTCGTGATTTCTGCGAAGTCCGAGACGGTCATGCCACGCCGACCCGGCGATGTCGGTTTATAGCGTTTGATGCCCACTGCGTAACCTCCTAGAGATCTTCGAAGATTTCGATCCGTTCGCCTGGAGCCAAGGTAACGATGGCTTTTTTCCAACTGCGGCTATAACCGCTTTGTTGGCCATTGCGAGTACGGCGAACTTTCAACTTACCCTTGACATTCATGGTGTTAACAGCTTTCACGTTGACGTTGAAAATCTGTTGCACAGCAGCCTTGATCATCGGCTTGTTGGCTTCTTGTGCCACCTCGAACGTGTATTTGCCCTCTTCCATCAACGCCGTATTTTTTTCGGTGATGACGGGGCGAATAATAATATCGTGCGCGTTCATCGGTTGCATCTCCTACTTTTTGCCCAGAATTGTTTCAACAACGCTGAGTGCCGACTTGGGCAAAATCAAGGTGTCGTAGGTCAACAGATCCCGAACATTCAGGTAGGCTGCCAACAAGGTCTTGACATTTGGCAGGTTGCTGGCTGATAACGTGATGTTATCGCTCTTTTCACCCAATGCCACCAGCGTCTTATCGCCGACTAAGGGCAAGTTTTTCAACAAAGCCAGGAAGTCTTTGGTTTTTGGTGCATTCAAGCTCAAATCATCTAAGAAAATGATTTGGTTTTCAGCGTATTTGGCCGAAAGTGCCGAGCGTACAGCTAAGCGGCGCATTTTGCGGGGCATAGCTTTGGTGTACTTGCGGGGCTTTGGCCCGTGAACAACACCACCACCTGAGTGATGGGGGGCGCGAATAGCGCCTTGGCGAGCGCGACCAGTACCTTTTTGGCGATACAACTTGCGCGTGCTACCACGTACTTCACCACGAGTCTTGGTGCTGTGAGTGCCCAAACGTGCATTAGCCAGTTGGCGAATGACTGCTTGGTGCATCACGGGAATGTTAGGCTCGATGCCGAAGATGTAGTCTTGCAGCTCAAGCGTGCCGATAGCTTGACCGGCTTGGTTATAAAGCTTGGCTTCCATGCGTCAACTCCTATTTCTTCGTGGCCTTAGCTGCCCGTGAGACCATCACCAAACCATTCTTAGCGCCTGGCACTGAGCCTTTAACTAAGATTACGTGGCGTTCAAGGTCAATTTTTACCACTTCCAAATTTTGAACGGTTACGCGATCATTGCCCATCCGACCAGCCATGCGCATGTTTTTCCAGACGCGGCCTGGGGTGGTGCCTGAACCAATCGAACCTGGGGCGCGATGGCGGTCGCTTTGACCGTGAGTTGCTGGGCCACCACGGAAACCGTGGCGCTTAACAACACCAGCAAAACCGCGACCTTTGCTTGTGCCGACGACATCAATCTTTTCGCCGATTTGGAAAATATCAACATTTACCACGTCGCCGACATTGTGTGCGTTCAAGTCAGTGGTTTTCACTTCGCGCATGAAGCGAACCAGCCGACCAGCAGCTTTCAGGTGTCCTTGAATTGGCTTCGTTACTTTTCGTGGTTTGATTTCGCCGAAGCCGAGTTGGACTGCTTCATAGCCATCCTTGTCCTTGGTGCGAAGTTGGGTGACCACACATGGGCCAGCTTCGATCACGGTGACAGGAATGGTTTCACCTTTTTCGGTGAAGATCTGGGTCATGCCAATTTTGCGACCCAAAATACCATTGAGCATTGGTTACTCCTTAGTCCATAGCGTGCGGAGCCTCTGGGCTACCACGCCCAGCCGTATTGGCTATGGCTCCAAGCGGGGTTCCCGATTAGAGCTTAATTTCAATATCCACACCAGCGGGCAAGTTGAGCTTCATCAAAGCATTGATCGTTTGCTGGCTTGGATCGATCACGTCAATCAGACGCTTGTGGGTCCGAATTTCGAACTGTTCTTGGCTGTCGCGGTCAATGAAGGGTGAGCGCAACACGCTGTATTTTTCGATCTTGGTCGGCAACGGCACTGGGCCAGCGACCTGGGCACCGGTGCGTTCTGCCGCATCCACGATCTGGCGTGCCGACTGATCCAAGATCTTGTGGTCATACGCCTTGAGGCGAATGCGAACTTTTTGCTTTGCCAACGTCATTACTCCTAAGCGCAAAAGAAGGCAGGTGTGACGGGCACACCTGCCAGCCGTTTTATAGCTTATGCGATGATTTCGGTCACGATGCCAGCACC
>NZ_DOPT01000037.1:0-6642 GCF_003512625.1 Herpetosiphon sp.
CCCTCGCCCGCCGCCGTGGGAGAGGGGTTGGGGTGAGGGAACAAAAATCTCTGCGCCTCTGGGTTATGCATTCCGACCCCTGACCCCTAAAACCTGGCTCCTGATCCCTAAAACCAATTTTGCCTCTTGACAATTCATTTCTGAACAACTATATTATTATCGAACAACGTTCGATAAAATTATTTTGATGGAATGGAAACAGGCGATGGGCAGCAAAGAACGCCGCGAACGGATCAAACAAGCCACCCGCGAGGGGATTCTCAACGGCGCACGCCAAATTGCCCAAGCCGAGGGTTGGTCGGGCTTGACTATCCGCAAGGTTGCCGAGTTGATCGAATATAGTCCGTCGATGGTTTATGAATATTTCGCTAGCAAGGAAGCAATTTTGGAAGCCTTGTTGGAAATTGGCTTTCAACAATTGACCAATGCCATGCAACAAGCCAGTGCTGCCCATGTTGATCCATATCAGCGCTTGCAGGCCATCGCGCTAGCCTATTGGCGCTTTGCCCAAGCCAATCCTGACCTCTATCAAGTGATGCATGGCATGGATGGCGTGACGGTTAACCCAGAGTTGCGCAACCAAGCGGCTTGGCCAACATGTTTATTGGTTGAGCAAGATTTGCAATCATTGTTGATCGACGAACAAGTGACGAGTCCAAATTTGCGTGAAGATAGCGAAATTCTTTGGGCTACCTTGCATGGAATTGTTAGCCTTGTGCTCAGCCAACGCCTCAGCCAAGCCGAACAGATCGAAGCCCGCATCCAACGCACAACCCAAGCCTTGTTACAGGGCTTATTAATGACCAATTCGTAATTTTTTTGAACCTTATCGAACAATGTTCGATTATTGATTATTGTACAAGGAGTATAACCATGAGTTCATTACAAGTTATTTTTGGCACAGGCCCAGCTGGTAGCACGCTTGCTGAAGAGCTTATTAGTCAAGGCCAGCGCGTTCGCTGTATCAATCGTAGTGGTAAGGCCGATCTGCCAGCAGCGGTTGAGGTCGTCGCTGGCGATTTGCTCAATCAAGGCCAAGTTAATGAGTTGTGCCAAGGTGCAAAGGTGGTTTACCACTGCGCAAACGTACATTATGCTGAACAGACCAAGATTATGCCGCAATTTCAGCAAACGATTATGCAGGCTAGCGCCGCTGCTGGCGCTCGCTTGGTGGTGCTCGATACGCTTTACGTCTATGGTTCGAGTCAAGGCCGACCAATGACTGAGGCCACGCCATTTGCGCCGCATACGCGTAAAGGTCGCATGCGAGCTGATTTAGTTGAAACCTATTTGGCAGCGCATCGGGCTGGTACGCTTGAAGTCACGCTGGGTCGAGCTGCCGATTTCTTTGGGCCGCGTGTGCTCAACTCAAGCTTAGGCGATCGGGTGTTTCCGATGCTGTTGCAGCACAAACCAGCTCAATTGTTGGGCAATATCGATTTGCCGCATAGTTTTAGCTATATCGGCGATGTCGCCCGTGGCTTGGCATTGTTGGGCCAACATCCGGCGGCGCTAGGCCAAGCTTGGCATTTGCCCGTCATGCCAGCATTAACCCAACGCGCCATGCTCCAAACAATCGGCACATTGTTGGACTACCCGGTGCGCAGCATTGCTTTGCCTAAAATGGCGATTCAGGCGTTTGGCCTGATGGATTCGTTTATGCGCGAGTTTGTTGAGATGTTCTATCAATATACTGAGCCACAAATTGTCGATGCCCAAGCGATCGAACGCCAACTTGGCTTGGCTGCCACGCCTTTGGAGCAAGCGTTGCAGACAACGATTAATTGGTATCGTGGTCAAAATCAGCAAAAAGCCGCTGCCTAAATGTGGCAACGGCCTTGAAAACAATCTGATCGTGAAATTATTGGCGGCTTTGCCATTCGCCAGCAACGCTGCGCCGGAAGTGATCAGCGGGCTTGAGTTCGTGGCCTTGCAAATAATGGCCGAACCAATCCAGAATATATTCGATTCGTGCGATGCGATGCAATGGCTCGCCGCTACGTGAAAGTTCGTGGCCTTCGCGCGGGAAGCGGACAAAACGCACAGGTTTATCCAGCACTTTGAGCGCGGTATACAGTTGCTCGGCTTGCTCGACTGGGCAGCGATGGTCCTCATCGGAATGCAAAATTAACAATGGGGTGTTAATTGAATTGACATAACGAATCGGTGAGCGTTCCATAAATTTATCGATATCAGCCCAAGGCTTGCCACCGAATTCATCTTCGCCGAAATATGGCCCAATATCCGATGTGCCGAAAAAGCTCATTAAATTGGAGATACAGCGTTGGGTATTGGCGGCGGCAAAGCGCTCGGTATGGCTGATGATCCAGTTGGTCATATAGCCGCCATACGAGCCACCAAGCACACCCATCCGTTTGCTGTCGATCCAATCCCAGGTTTCGGCCAAATCGGCAGCAGCCATGAGATCGCGATAATCATCGCCGCCAAAATCTTGGCGTACCAACGCGCGGAAGCGCTGACCATAGCCTGTGCCACCGCGTGGATTGGTGTAAATCACGCCATAGCCAGCCGCCGCCAGCACCTGAAATTCGTGCATAAAATTGTGACCATAGGCGCTATGCGGGCCACCATGAATATACAACAACGAGGGATATTGCTGGCCTTGGCTGAATCCGACAGGCTTGATCACCCAGCCTTCGATCTCCAAGCCATCGAAGCTATTGTAGGTAAAGCGTTCTGGCTCGATGGTTTGGATGCTGGTGAGTAATGCAGCATTGGGGTCGTAGAGCAGATGAATACTGCCATCAGCATCGCCCATATACAGCGCTTCGAGTTGGGTGGCAGTGCCAGCGGTGAAGGCAGTGCGCTTGTTCAACGATTGGCTGTAGCCCGAAATGCTTGGGTTATCCTCAGGCGTAAGTTCATGCATCGCGCCGTCGCTGTAGCGATAAGCACGGGTGCGGGCGGCACGGGTTGCCAAACAGTAAATGCCATTATCGCGCCAATAAGGCCGATAAGGAAAGCGCCCAATGCGTGCATCGCTGATCACGCTATTTTCAAGCCCATATTCAAAGCCAACACTGAGCAAACGGGCATCACCGCCCGCTCGACTAACACACCACAAAGCCTCATTTGATGCATTGCCCGTATGTTGATCATGGCCGATATAGGCGATTTGGCTGCCATCGGGCGACCAGGTTGGGTGATAGACCGGACCCAGCGCATTAGTTAAACAGCGCGATGTACCAGCTGCAACATTTAGTAGGTACATATCAGCTTGGCGGGTGTGTTCTAATTCGGCCCGCGAAACCGTGATAAAAGCCAACTCGCTACCATCAGGCGACCAAGCCGGATCAGCGTGATCAAAGGCTTGATCGGTGATTTGGTTTGGTTCTTGCCCTAATTCAACCAGCCAAATTTGCGCGTATTCTGGCTGTAAATAGCCCACGCCATCGAATTTGAATGGCAAGCGTTCGATAATTTTTTCGTCGCGCAGGCTTTCGACATGGGTTTGCGCTTTGGCTTTGGCTCCGCGCGAGATAAACGCCAAGGCTTGGCTATCAGGGCGCCAGTTGATTTCGGCCACACCATAACCAAGGCTGGTGAGTTGCTGGGCCTCGCCACCACGAGCCAAATCGAGCACAAACAGTTGAGCCACGCCTGCATCACGAGTTGAGATAAAGGCCAATTTACTGCCATCGGGCGACCAGCGTGGCGAGCTATCGCGACCTGAAACGCTGAACGTCATGCGTTGCGGTATGCCACCATCGGCCTGAATTAACATAATTGCTGAACGATAATCGGGCTTGCGAGTGCCACTCTTGTTGGTGGTTTCCTCGATCCAGGTTTCCACAAAGGCAATTTGCTCGCCGTTGGGCGAAATTTGGGCATCGGAGATAAAACGTAGCTCTAACAGACTCGTGGCTTGCCAGTTGCGCAACTCGGCCATGCTTGATTCCTATTCTCTATATGCAATGATTCGTTAATCTGCAAGCCCTCACCCCCTAACCCGCTCAGCAAGCGGGAGGAAGCATTTCAGCATGAATATCGAAACTCCCCTCGCCCGCCGCAGTGGGAGAGGGGCTAGGGGTGAGGGAACAAATTACATTTATATGCAATTCTGCGCATAATAGCATAGAACGATCATCCATTAAACAACAACTCAGAAGCGTAGTGCATGCTAAATGACTTATTTTAGTCATTGAATAATAGTTAGGAAAAAATTAAGATAGCAGTATATGGATTCTTTGATCGAAGGAGGTTGCTTGATTCATGCGACTAGGGGTTCATAACATTTCGGCTATCGATGTTGATTAATTACACGAGGATGTGCATGAATACACAACATTTACCTAATCGCTCAAGACGATTACCATGGCTTGCAGGAACCCTCCTAACATTATTAACTTCCAGTTTGTTCTTTTCTCCAACCCAACCTGTTGCCAACGCTGATCAAGCTGGGCTGGGCAGTTATACTACCACCTTGCCAGCAGGCGCAAAAGTTCCCGATGATTTTAATGGAAATCCTGTTTCTCCCAAACGCACTGCCAATGTCACTGGCGCTATGCCCACCAACGATTGGTGGAGTTCGCTCGGCTGGCAGCGCTTCCCTGGTAATCCCTATTCGGAAAATATGACGGCCTTGCCGTTGATTGTCAAAGCCAAAGCGACTGGCTTGGGCGTGACCTTCCCAACAATTCCGGCAATTTCAACTGGCTCGCCCAACTACATTGGTGAGTTTCACTATAACGCTTCCGAAGACCTGAACCTTGGTTTGGTGGGCTTGAATTCGCCCGATGCCAAAGTTGACGGCTACTCGGATTGGACAGTCACGGCCTATTGGAATGGTGGCGGCACGCTCCGCGCAACCTTTGGCCATGGCATGCCTTTCGTCTATTTGACCAAGAGTGGCGGCGATGCTTTGATTAGCGCGGCGGCTCCGCCAAGCGTTTGGACTGGCGCTGGCACGAATGCCCTCGGCATCACGGTCAACGGCCATCATTACGGTATTTTTGCCCCAACTGGCACAACCTGGAGCCAATCGGGGAACAATTTCCAATCAAATTTGGCTGGCAAAGATTATTATTCGGTGGCAGTATTGCCTGATAATAGCGTGGCAACCTTTAATTTCTTCAAATCCCGCGCCTATGCCTTTGTCACCAACACCACCGCCAGCTGGAGCTACGACCAAGCTTCTGCTACCTTGAATACAACCTTCAGCGCAACCACGGTTGCCAAAGAAGGCAGCAATACCAACACTGTTTTGGGCTTGTATCGCCACCACGCGATCAACTCATCGACGGCGTTGACCAACTACAGCTACACCACCGCCCGTGGTCAAATTCGCTTGCGCGATGGTAATTCGTTTACCACGGCCATGCGCTTCAATGGTGTGCTGCCAACCCTGCCAGATGCTGGCGATTACAACCGCACCACCCTCAACAATCACTTGAATGATGTTGCCTTCGAAGCTAGCCACTTTGGCGGTGCTGATACCTACTACACTGGTAAGGCGCTCTTACGGTTGGCCAACTTGATTCCGATTGCTGAACAACTGGGCAACACCAACGCCCGCAATGCGTTGATTACCGCTGTGCGCAATCGTTTGCAAGAATGGTTCACCGCTAGTGCCAACGATACCAATGGCCAGTTCTACTACAATAGCAATTGGGGTACGGTCATCGGCTATCCAGCCTCGTTCGGTTCGGATACCGAATTGAACGACCACCACTTCCACTATGGCTATTACATCTACGCTGCGGCAATCTTGGCCCAATATGATCCAAACTGGGCGCTCGATAGCAACTGGGGTTCGATGGTCAAGCTGTTGATCAACGATGCTGCCAACATCAGCACCGCCACTGATCCCCGCTTCCCACGCTTGCGCACCTTCGACATCTACGAAGGCCACTCATGGGCTTCGGGTCACGCGGGCTTTGGCGCAGGCAACAACCACGAATCATCATCAGAAGCAATGATGTTCAACAGCGCTGTGCTGTTGTGGGGTGCAAACACTGGCAATACCCAATTGCGCGACCTTGGGATCTTCATGTATACCCATGAAACCCACGCGATCGAGCAATATTGGTTCAATGTTGATAACGCTGTGTTTCCTGCTGGCTTCACCGCCAACAACAACCACCCCGCCGTCGGGATGGTTTGGGGCGATGGTGGTAGCTACGCAACTTGGTTCAGCGCCAACCCCGAAATGATCCACGGGATCAACTTCTTGCCCTTCCACGGTGGTTCGTTGTACTTAGGCCGTAATCCAGCCTATGTCAACAAAAACTACAGCCAAATGCGCAACAACATCGGCGGCGCAGAACGTTATTGGTTAGATGTTATTTGGCAATTCCAAGCGTTTGGTGATGCAGCAACCGCCGCAACCAAGTTTGATACGGTCGCCTATACCCCAGAAGAAGGCGAAACCAAGGCTCATACCTACCACTGGATTCGCAACTTGAAGCAGTTGGGTTCGATCGATACTTCGATCACCGCCAACACGCCAACCTATGCAGTTTTCAACAAAAATGGTGTACGCACCTATGTTGCTTGGAACCCAACCGCGAACCCATTGACCGTAACCTTCTCGAATGGCGTGGTGTTGAATAGCATTCCTGCACGCAGCATGGCTCGCAGCACGGGCACAACCCCACCACCAACCGCGACTCCGGTCAACCC
>NZ_DOPT01000078.1:0-54230 GCF_003512625.1 Herpetosiphon sp.
CCGCCGTGGGAGAGAGGCTGGGGGTGAGGGATGTGTGCTGATCAGGTACATCGTCACATGGATCAGGGACATCATCGGCGATGCAGTTATCGGTGTTTAATCAAGGCTAGAACACCCGACTGACCATACCGACGATGTGGATGGATTCACCGACGATGTACCTGATCCGTACAGGATGGTTAGAACCACTTGCTAATGCTATGAATCATTACAAGTAGATTTAGGCTTGATTTGCTAGATCGAGTTGTTGGCAAACCCAACTCAGACTAGCCGCTAAATTTTCATCACAATAACGCCACGTATGGCCGCCTGGACGTTCGCGATAGATATGCGGAATATGCTGTTGGCGCAGCGCATGATGAAACAAGCGATTCTCCTCAACCAAAAAATCGTCAATTCCACAATCAAAATGCATCGCCGGAATCGGCACGACCAATTGTTCAAGCATCCGAAAGAGGCTATATTCTTGGCGAATGGGGCTATCGACTGGTCCGAAAATCACCATATTCGAGGGATCGTCGATCCAGCGCGGGGCATCAACTGCCCCACTATGGCTAAAAACGGCGCTCCAATGCTGCGGATAGCGCAATCCCAAGCGCAGCGCTCCATAGCCACCCATTGAAACGCCGCCAATTGCACGGCCCTCACGTTGCCTGATTGTCGTATACTGAGCATCAATCAATTGAGGCAACTCAGCGGCGAGAAACTCCTCAATCTGCTGGCCACCAAGGCCGTTGGCATAAAATGAGCGCCCACAATGCGGCATTACCACAATTAAGCGCGTCGCAGCAATATATTGCCGAATATTTGTATAATCCAACCAGCACATATAACTATCTGACAACCCGTGGAGCAAGGTTACGACCGGACAGGCAGGCCCGTCGGCTGAATGGTCGGGCGGTACAAGCACTGCGATCGGCACAACCATATCGAGCATCGTACTGCTGCAAGAAACGACCTCTAACTGATGCATGGTGGCTGCTCGCCTCCATCCGAGATGCTGGAACTAGACCCAAGCATACCGCAGGCTTTAGCGGCTCGTCAACTGCGCAGCGCGTCATTCCAACCAAATTTAGCTATGGAGTTATGGCAATGTATAAGGCAGGAGAATTGGTCAAAAAATCGATTATTCGGGTCGATACTGGTAATATTATCGGTTCAGTCGCCGATCTTTTGGTTGATCACGATGCGGGGCGAATCGTTGGGCTATTGACTAGCACGGGCGGCCTGTTTCGCGAAGCTACAATTGTTGAATGGGCACAAGTTTTGGTCTGGGTTGGCGATGTGATTTTGGTTAAAGCTGGCTGCGAAGTGCTACGGGCCAACGCCATCCCCCATGTTCATGCCCTGCTCGAAAAGAAAATACACCTCACGGGCACGCCCGCGATTGGTCGATCAGGCAATAAATTGGGCACGATTGGCGAATTATTGCTCGATGAAACTGGCCTGATCGTTGGCTATGTGATCACCCGTGGCGTGTTGAAGGGCGAACGGCAATATGTGCTCAGCGGCGGCATCGCGGGCATTGGCAGTGATGCAGTGGTGGTGTATGATGAAGCCTTGCGCGATACGCTCGAAGGGCTTGAGCCAAGCATCCCCGACCCCAAATTGACCATGGTCATGCCCTTAACTGGCACGCGTTTGAGCGTTGAAGCCCCAGCAACACCCGCCAATCCAGCCGAATCCAAGCCTAGTCCAACTGATGTCCAACGTTTGTCCTCGAATGAAATTGATGCTATTCTGCGCGGCGATCAACCTATACCTGGAGCAACGAGTGAACATTGACGATCTATCAGCCACGATTGCCGAGCTTGATTCCGCTGCAATTCAGCAAGCGCAACAACGCCAAGATCAACTGACCAAGCCGCAGGGAGCGCTGGGCCTGCTCGAAACCTTGTCAATTCAATTAGCAGGTATCACTCAGCAATGCCCGCCAAGCGTGCAAAAACCGATCATTGTCGTTGCGGCAGCCGATCATGGGGTGGCTGAATATGGAGTGAGCGCCTATCCCTCAAGCGTCACGGCCCAAATGGTGGCGAATTTTTTGGCGGGCGGCGCGGCGGTGAGCGTTTTGGCCCGCCATGTTGGAGCTGAACTCTTAATCATTGATGCGGGGGTACAAACCGCAATTGTTAGCGAGGCCGCTAATTTTCGCAGCGAATGGCTGGGGGCTGGCACGCACAACTTGGCAATTGAACCAGCAATGAGCCAAGCCCAAGCTCAATCAGCATTTGAACGCGGCATACGCATCGCTCATGAATTGGCTGATGCAGGCCACGATTTGATTGCGCTTGGCGAGATGGGGATTGGCAATACGACCGCTGCCGCCTGTTTAACCGCGATCTATTGCCAGCAACCTGCGGCTGCCGTTACTGGCCATGGCACGGGCGTACAAGCCGAGCACTATCAACGCAAAATCGAGGTTGTGGCTCAAGCAGTGGCACGGGTTGGCAGTAATGTGGATGGACTTCAGCCATTAATCGAGGTTGGCGGCTTTGAAATTGGTATTTTGGCGGGCATTATTGTGGGTGCTGCTCAGCGGCGTGTGCCAATTTTAGTTGATGGTTTTATCACCACAGCGGCGGCTTTGGTAGCCCAAGCGCTTGCGCCAAAGGCGATTGATTATTGTATTGCAGCGCATTGTGGAGCTGAGCCAGGCCATCGGATTGCTTTGCAACAATTGGGTTTGCGGCCATTGCTTGAGCTTGATTTACGGCTTGGCGAAGGCAGCGGCGCGGCTTTGGCGATTCCGTTGGTGCAAGCGGCCTGTCGCATTTTAAGCGAAATGGCCACTTTTGCTAGCGCCCACGTTGATACGGCGCTCTAAAAAACGAATGGCCAGCAGGTATCGCCTGCTGGCCAGCGAGTAGCTCGACAAGACTACCACGAAACCCCATCTTTTTTAGCATCGAAGGTTTCCAAATCAAGCTCCATTGGTGGACGCACCGCAAAATCGGTATATTCTTGTTGCTTGAGTGGAGCCAAAACCGAAGCAATAATGGTGACCACTAAGCCCAGCATAATTGCCAAGAAGGCCAAAGCCCCAGCTGGCGAATCATCGGCAAACAACATCATTGGCACAACAATAAACGAAAGCACCGCTAAAAAAAGTACAAACAGCGTGCCAATAATCGAATAGCTACGCTTGTTGGTCAAAGGTTTGTTTGACTCACTGGCCATTGATCGCTCACTCCTTAAACATGGTTGGTGGTTGCTAGCTCTATTTTAGCGTAACGCAAGGCGCTTGTAAAACGCCACACCCGCCAACATTGCTGTTGACGGGTGTGACTGACGTTGTTCGATTGCAAACTAAGGAAGAACGAGCAGCTTATTGAAGGCTTACATCGTCAACAAAGAACGATGTGATCAATGAGCTATCTGTTGTGGTTTCAAAGCGGATACGAACCGTTTGACCAGCATAGGCTGCCAAGCTCAAGCTTTCAGCCACCCAAGCGTTCTTGGTGTTGACATTCGAGCGAGTAGCCAAGGTTCCCAATAAGGTTCCGCTGGTGTTGTAGACCCGAACGCGCAGGTAGTCGTAAGCTGTCGTGCTGCCTTCGGCAGTGGTTTGATACCAGTAGAAGCTCAATGACTTGCCTGCTGGCACGGTCAACGTTTGGTAGATCCCTTCGCTGGCATTGTTGTAGCCACCCATGTAAACGCTGTAGCTACCAGTGCGTGGGCGAGTGGTATCAATTACGTTATAACCACCGCTTGAGGCTTGGGTCCAGCCAGTTGTGCCACTTTCGAAGCCACCATTGACAATGCTACCGCCGCCTGGAGGTGGGGTTGCGGTTGGTGGAACCACGGTTGGGGTGGTTGGATTTGGCGTGCTGGTTGGAGGCGTTGGGGTTGGGGTTGAGCCACCGTTGTTGACAGCATTGTAGACGTTGATCCGACCACAAGTCCAAGTGCTGCCTGTGCCCGTGATGCGATCTGAGGTCGAGCAGATGCGGTCGCGAATTTGGCTATTGGTCAAGCCTTGTGAGGCCAACAAGCCAGCCAAACCAGCAACGTGTGGGGTAGCCATTGAAGTACCATTGATCGTGTTGTAGCCACTGTTGATCCAAGTTGAGTAGATGCTCGAACCTGGGGCAGCCACTTCAACCCACGAACCGTAGTTCGAGAACGATGAACGAGCATCGCTTGAGGTGGTTGAGGCGATCGCAAAACAGTTGGTGTAAGCAGCTGGATACGAGCTGGTGGTGCTTGAGGTGTTGCTATTACCAGCAGCACAAGCCAAGAACACCCCACGGCCCCAAGCGTAGTCAACAGCATTTTGCAATGCGGTCGAACCACCACCACCAAGGCTCAAATTGATGACTTTTGCGCCATTGTCGGCAGCGTAGGTGATCCCATTGGCCACACCAGCCAACGTCCCACTACCATCGTTGCCCAATACCCGCACTGGCATCACCTTACAATTTGGACATGTGCCAGCACCACCAGTGCTGTTATTCGTTTCAGCGGCGCTTGTACCTGCAACGTGGGTACCGTGGCCATTGCCGTCGGTTGGCGTTGAGTCGTTGTCGATATAGTCGTAGCCAGCCACCATCTTGGCATCAAGATCAGGGTGGGTGCCTTGAACCCCTGTATCAACAACTGCAATCACCACGCTGCTGCTGCCTTGGGTTATATCCCAACCGGTATATGCACGGATGACACCCCATGCCCATTGTGAGCTTTGGCTTGGGTCATTGGGCGTAAAATTCACATTATAAATAAAGTTGGGTTCGGCATATTCGACATTGGGATTTTGCTTCAAGCCAGCCAAGACAGCTTCGCGACCTGCGAGGGTATCGTTGCTCTTGAGGCTCGCAACTTCGATCACTTCTGCATCAAGCGCTGCAATGCGATCGATTTGTACCGCGCCGAGGGCTTTGAGGGCCGAGCTGCGGTTGGCTTTGCTGGTTGTGGCTTTGAATTTGACCACAAATTGGCCCGCTACTGCTGGAGCAGCAAAATCAACGCGATCAACTGGTTTCGCAGGAGTTCGGCTTTGACCAAATGATGGGTTGGGAGCACTGAAGATAATGACAAGACTGCAGATCAAGACGAATGAAACAAACAGACGCTTCAAGGGTGCCTCCTCAATATGTGGATTGCAAATTTACCATGGGCAATCCCAAAACCGACAGTGGTTGGATTACCGCACGTACACATCATTGTTTCGAAGGAATCGGTGAGGCCGTTGGGTTCTTCCGAAGTCGCATGCCCCTTTCTGTGGATTAAGTAAGTGGCCAGTCGAACAACATCGGGATACTCAAGTGGTCGAGTACATGACATATATTAAATCATTTTAACGAATTTGTCAAAATTATTAATATTTATTTGTCATAGGCTAAAAACACAACCATCACGAAATCGCTGATCTCGTGATGGTTGCTAGAGTTTATTGAACGGTCAGTTTAGAAAATGATAATCATGAAATCCTCCCCAAGATAGTGCATATGGCCTCAACACAACCAAAATATAGCTGTGAATTCACAAAGCCTCGTTGATCCTGGCGACGAGCATTGCTCATCGGTCGTGTTCCACCCTGCATTGGGAAGATCAGCGCTTAGTATCCGAGGCTTGCACACCCTCAATCTTAGAAGATTATTACCATAAACAGACCCCCAAACGTTATGTCAGTTCGATTATGCTGAATTCATTTAGAAAATGATAATCATGGTAGCCTCCCTCGCTATTTACACGGGGATGTTCCGGTAAACCGAGCAAGATCCGGTGGAGTTTATTGGTGTTGGGCGATGATACGTTAGCTGTAGGGATGTTGGATGTGTGGTGAGATTCCTCCTTAACGCCAGAGACCTCTCACGTTGAAACCATTGGTGGCTGATCAGGCTGATTCCTAGGCCGAATAGCCGTGATTCACTACAAAAATGGCTTCTACAGGCTATCGTAGGTAGGTTGTTAGGCCTATTGTACCTGTACAGCGTTTTTTTGTCAAAATTATTAATGGTTCTTTGGTCCTAAAGGGGGGATAGCTATCCCCCCTGAAGTCGCTAAAAGGTTTAACCCCGGCCTGAAAAGCATGACCTTAGTCCTATAATGCTTCGTAGTACAGTGGTTACTCTAGCGCTAGATTATAAAAAAATACCCCCCAAGGGGGATATTGAATCTATACCATTAATTTTTAGCGTCACTGCTGAGTAAAATGATTAATTATGTTCAAAATGGCTTCAAATTGGGCTGGTTGCTGCAAAAATGTGTCAATAAGCGCTTAGCCGTTGCGTTTTAGGCGGCCTGTGCGTTTGGCATATTCCTCGCCCCGCAAGAAAATCCACAAGCCAAAGGGAACAAGTAGCAAACCACTGCCCAACAATGGCAACAGGTAGCTGGCCCAGAGGTCGAGCGGCCCAGCATTATTTTGCAAAGCCCGCCGCATGCCTTCCAACACATAGGTCGCTGGCGAGACCGAGGCCAGTGGTTGCATCCAGGTTGGCAATACGCTAATTGGGTAGTACACACCTGAAACCAACAAAATTGTGGCTTTGACGATGTTCGTCATCTGCGCTCCACGTTCGGGAAAGAGTAATGGCAAAACCGCTGCCACAATCCCTAAGCCTATAAAGCTGATACTGCCCGTCAGCAAGATGACGGTTGCACCCAAGAAGTTGGCATTCTCAAGGCTAATTTGAAAAAACACCGCCACAAAGGCCAAAATAATCCCTGTATGAAACAAGCCCCAGAAGATTGCAAAAATTGTTGTGCCCAGCATGTGGGTCAGGCGCGAAATCGGAGCCATAAAGGTATATTCAATTGTGCCTTCCCAACGCTCCCACTGCACCGATTCAGCAATACAATCAAAGACCACCGCCAAATAGTGCCAAACCAATGTCCCGACAATCAGATATAAAATTGTGGCATTGATTGTTGCTTGGTCGAATTCTTGGCCGGTAATCGCCCCAACCGCCTTACCAATAAAGGTAATCGATAAGGCATTGACAATCGAATAGATTAACCAAACAACTTCCCAACCCCAATAGCGTTTGATTAAGTTGATATTGCGCTCAACAAATGCATACGATGCGCGAGTTTCGCGCCAAAACGAACGCCCAAATGCCATAGCTCGCTCCTTATTTTACGATGATGGGTAGTTGCTCTATGCATTGTACTGCGTTCTGAAGCTTGCCAAATCCGCCAAAAGGCAGAGCGAAGGATGAAGGATGAATTATGAGGGATGAAATTAAGAACATAGAGCAAAGAACATAGAACATAGGGTTAAGTCAGAAGTCAAAAATCAAAAGGCAAAATTGGGCTTGAAATTTAACGCAGCGACGCAGAGTTTCAAAGGATGAAGGATGAAATTAAGCGCAGAGAAGTATGGCTATTGGCTTTGAGCTAACAGAACAATTAATCTACATCATCTGGGTCAATCTGTGGCTAAAAACAAGCCTTCGCGTCCTTCGTGCTCTTCGTGGTTTCGTTCTTCGTGCTCTTCGTGGATTCAACTTAACTGACCCCTGATCCCCAGCCCCTGACCCCTAAAAGACAAACCCACACCTGATATTACTCAGCTGTGGGCTTTGTTTTTAAAGTTGCGTAATTTTAGGCAGTTACATTTTTGCCAAGTGCAGCCAACATATCTTCGATGCGGGTGAATTTGACCCGTGGCCGACCTGTAGCCGCGCCATTGGCAACCTCAATCTCGTCGAGGTGTTGCCAATCGGCAAAGGTTACATAGTTGGGTTGGCGTTCTTGCACCAATTTTTCAATGCTTTCGCGCTCGGCATGGCTAGGATTGAGCACTTGCCCTGTCGCCAAATCTTCCAACATACATTGGACAGTTTCAACTGCATCGGGCTTGTTGGTGCCAATCACGCCACTCGGGCCGCGCTTGATCCAGCCAGCAGTATATTCGCCAATTTTGGGCTGTTGGCTGGTTGGGTCGATAATGCGGCCTTTTTGGTTGAGGAAGGTTCCCCAGCGTTCATTGAATGGTACATCAACCAATGGTGAACCACGATAGCCAACCGAACGGAAAACCAAGCCAACGGGCAAATCTTCGGTTTCGCCAGTTGCGCGTGAGGCGATGCTGCCCGATTCGCTGGCGTAAAGTTCGTTTTTAGCCAAACGCAAGCCTGCTACCCGCCCATCGCTATCGCCTAAAACTTCGGTTGGGCTAACCAAGAAGCGGAAAATCAAGCGGCGTTTTTTGCCTTCGGGCGCACGTTGAGCGTAGCCTTGCAGCAATTCGACCTTCTTCTGAGCAGCTTTATCGCCACCAGCCTCTAGATCGGCGCGGCTCACATCGTCGAGGGCAACTTCGCTGGGAATCGCCACCACATCGGCTTCTTCCAGCTCGCCCAATTCTTTGACTTCGGGAGTGGTGAAGGCTGCTTGAGCTGGCCCACGTCGCCCCAGCAAATACACTTCTTTAATATTGCTTTTGCTGAGTGCTTCCAAAGCATGGTCGGCGATGTCGGTACGCGCTAATTCTTCGTGCGAGAGGCACAAAATCCGTGCTACATCAATTGCCACGTTGCCAACCCCAACTACCGCCACCCGCTCTTGCGAGAGATCGAATTGCAGATGACGATAATCGGGATGGCCGTTGTACCAAGCCACAAAGGCGGTCGCCGGAAAACTATTAGTCAGATCCTCGCCAGGAATCCCCATATGGCGATCACTTTGCGCACCTGTGGCATATAAAATTTGATGGTAGTGTTCAACTAAATCGGCGTGGCTCAGATCTTTACCATATTCCACATAGCCAAAAAAGCGAAAACGAGGATTTTTGGCAACCAAATTAAAGGCCTTGGTGACGGTCTTGATCTTCTGATGATCAGGAGCGACCCCACCGCGAACCAAACCAAATGGCGTTGGCAAACGGTCGAACATATCAACTTCTACAACCAGATCGCTTTGTTTGAGCAAGTGATCCGCCGCATAAAATGCCGATGGCCCAGAACCAATGATCGCAACCCGTAATGGCTGCGCTTCAGTTCCCACAGTTGTCATGATCGCAATCCTTTTGAGCGTCTAGCCCTCTTCGATAATTTGAGTTTCGAGGGTATCGAGCTTACCTTCATATTCCCCAAGTTGTGCCTTGACCACATCGCCAATCGACACAATCCCAAGTAAGATGTCGCCATCAAGAATGGGTAAGTGGCGGAAGCGGCGGTTGGTCATGGTTTGGAGCACGGCTTTAAGATCATCACTGGGGCGACCGGTTATCACATTGGCCGTCATCACATGCTGCACTTGGCGCTCAAAAATTGCCGGATCTTGGGCTGCCGCCCGAATAATATCTCGCTCGGAGATAATTCCGACAATTCGATCATCTTCCATTACCACCAATGTGCCAATGTTGTGTTCGGATAAAATCGCCACGGCTTGGCTCAGCGGGGCTTGCGGAGTAATCGTATGAATGATGGGACTTTTGGTTGCGAGCACATGCTTGATCTTCATAGCGTACCTCCAATCTAGCAGCGAATGGGGACGATGTAGGGCAACGATGCCATGCTGATAGTATCATACTTATGTCGATCCCGATATGCAAGATCAATGCCCATCACGCTTAATTGATAATTAATTTTGGTCAGAATCGCGCTATTTGAAATTTCTTGCGAGGTTGTATGCTTGATCCTCAGGTTTTTTCAACTAAACGTTTGATTGCCAGCGCAATCAGCCTTGAACACGCCGATCTACTGGTGGCAATGCACCAAAATCCCACGGTGATGGCAACCCTCGGCGGTTTGCAAGATCGCCAACGAACCTTGCAAGGCTTGCACAATCAAATTGCCGATTGGCAGCAAGCAGGGTATGGCTTGTGCATTTTTCACGATCGGGCAAGTGGGGCGTTTGTTGGACGGGGAGGTTTACGTTTATTGCAAATCGATGAGCAGCCTGAGACTGAAATTGGCTATGCCTTGCTGCCAGAATGGTGGGGCCAAGGCTTGGCGACCGAAATTGCCAGTCGAGCACGAACTGTCGCCTTTGAACAATTGGAGTTAGCGTCGATTGTACTTTTTACGATGACTACCAATCTTGCATCGCAGCGGGTTGCCGAAAAATTAGGGATGCGCTATGAACGCCATTTTGAGCGAGCTAATCTGCCGCATGTGCTCTTTCGTCAAACCAAAGCGGCATGGGCTGGGTAATTTCCCTCACCCCCTCCTTACAAGGGTAGGTTTTAAGCCCCCTCACCCCAACCCCTCTCCCATCGGATGGGAGAGGGGCTGTAATGGCGTGGTTTTGGCATGATCTATGGTGAAAACGGGTGCTCCCCCTCGCCCGCGTTTTCGTGGGAGAGGGGGTTGGGGGGTGAGGGAACGCTCCACCGCAAACCAACCGTAAAAAATCTACCCTTGGATGGGGCTAGGGGTGAGGGCATCAAACAATTAGGCTTCGTCGCGCGAAACCCACCATGCCAACCAGATTAGCAAAGGTTGGAATGGCAAGCGTAGCCACAACAACACTGGACGTTGTTTGCCAAACAACGGTGGATTTTGCTTGAGCATTTGAATATTGGCCGGAAACACCGCCAAATACAAGGCCATCAAACCGAGGCCAGCTTTGCGGCGCACCCCTGGCAATAACAAGCCTAGCCCACCCAAAATCTCAAACAAACCGCTGAGATAGACCATGCTGCGTGGACGCGGCAACGAAGGTGGTACAATCTTGATGAAGGGCTTGGGATTGGTAAAGTGTAAAACTCCCACCAACACCATAAAACTCGCCAGCAACCCACGAACCAGACGTTTCATTGTACTACCCCATTGGATGGCGAATCGCCGACGAATATTGGCCAGTTAAATAATGCTCTAATTGACGCTCAATATCGCCCAGCAAGGCACTCGCACCATAGCGAAACAAATGTGGATGCAGCCATTGATCGCCGAGTTCTTCCTTGATCAACGCCAGCCAATCCAACGATTGTTTAGCAGTTCGGATGCCACCAGCAGGCTTGAAGCCAACTTTATAGCCGGTTTGCTCATGGTAATCGCGAATTGCCCGAACCATGACTAACGACACTGGCAGGGTGGCATTAACTGGCTCTTTGCCAGTCGAAGTTTTGATGAAATCAGCGCCAGCCAACATACAAACTAGGCTAGCTTGAGCAATATTGCGCAAGGTTCCAAGCTCGCCTGTGGCTAAAATGGTTTTCATATGGGCTTCGCCGCAGGCTTCGCGAAACGCCCTCACTTCATCATACAAGCCTTGCCAATCGCCGTTCAGCACAAGATGCCGTGAAATCACAATATCGATTTCGCGAGCACCAGCAGCAACCGATGCTTCGATCTCACGCAAGCGTAACTCCATGGGGGATAACCCTGCGGGGAAGCCAGTTGATACTGCGGCAACCGGAATGGCTGTACCTTGGAGTGATTGTACGGCGGTGGCAACAAAGGTATGGTAGACACACACAGCACCAACCGTTAGATTGAGACTGCGAATACCCAGTGCATCGACCAAATCGCCACGAATCGGCTGACGAGCTTTTAAACATAAACGCTGGACTGTGCCAACCGTATCATCACCTGAAAGGGTGGTTAAATCCATACAGCTAATTGCTTTTAACAGCCAAGCTGCCTGCCAATCTTTTTTAACCGTGCGTCGATTTGGCAAGCTGCTCACGCGGCGCTCCACCGCTGAGCGATTGACGCGAATACTATTGACCCAGCCAAGGTCGAGCGGGCTGATGGGGTTACGTTGTTCGTGCGTCATTGCCGTGACACGCTCCACTTCGGTTTGCATAGTTCATCCTTGGGGTCGAAAGGCATATCGACCCATACTGGTTGTTATCAAATCGTCATCCACAATGCGGATCATGTCGCTGATAATACCATAAGCTTTTGTGCTTAGTACAATTGCTTTGCTTAATTAAAGGAGTTGATTGCGATGACAACAATTCGCCATTCTGTGGAAGCCACGGTTAGTCGGATGGTGTTGCGCACGTTGCGCGAGCGAGCACAGCTGGCAGGCCTACCGCAAGCCCGTAGTGATGCGCCCCGTGCCTTAGCAGCCTTGCTTGATCAAACTATTACTGAACAAGTCAGTTTAGATCAGCTCCAACGCCAAGCTCAACAAGCGATCGAAGCCGGAATTGGCTGCTTAGTTGTGCCATTGGAGCAAGCCGAACTCTGGGTTGATGCGACTGCTGGCAGTGGACTCCGCATTGGCGTGGCAACCCACACTCGTGAACAAGCCGAGCAGGCCTTACGGCTTGGCGTTACCGAAATTGAACTCATTGTGCCGCAAACGGTCATTGGAGATGCAGAACACTTAGAAACATGGCTTGGCGAAATGCTGCCGCGTTCGTATGATCCCAAGCCAGTGCTTAAACTCAACCTAACTGCCTGCGATCATCACCAGATTTTGCTGCGAGCATGTGCTCAAGCCGCCACCCACGATTTGGATCTCGTGACCGTGCCCGCTGGGCTAGTCGCTGATGTGCGGCGTACCATCAACTCGGCGATGGGGATTAAAGTTGCTGCTGTGGATAATTTGGCCCAAGCCCGTGGGTTGTTGAGCAATGGATGCACCCGTTTAGGCACAAGTATTGCGCCAGATTTATTGGCAGCAGCACAGCTTAAATAGAAATGTGCCGTCAAAATAACGGCACATCTCAAACAAACCAACAAATGAGCTTATTGAACTGCTGGTAAGAACAGTGGATTACCAACCACAATCAGACCATTAGACTGATTATCATTGCTGATATCGCCCGCAACCATACCGCCGATCGTCACGGAAAATGGTCGTTGTTCGCCAACCTCGGCATCGGGTAAGCCAACATAGACCACAAAGCTTTGTTCGCTACAGTTCGTAGGAATCTGGTTCAGTTGCCATGTCAGCATCGAGCCTTGGATGGTTGGGGTAATTCCGCTCGTATCGCTAAGATACTCGACTCCATCGGTGAGGGTCAACGTTACAGTAATGCTTTGCTGCATAAGCGTGCCATCATTACCAATTGTCACCGGAATTGCGCCAACTTGCTCACTGGCCGTTCCGACGACGGTACTACTCTTCAGCCATGTATTGCCACTTTCGCGGTACAGCCAAGGCTCGTGACCAAGGGATGGCGTTGTAGCCCCAAACACTACGCCTTGAGTAGTGGCAAGAAATAAACCAGGGTCAGCATTAACCGTATTTGAACCAACTAGGCCAAGCATTGTTGGGTTTGCACCAGCACAAGTCAATTTCCATGGCTGCACGCCACCTTGGGCAGTCGCAGCACTGAAGTACAATTGATTACCAACTGCTGCCAAGTTTTTTGGGTTGCTAGCATTTACGCCTGGAATACCATCGTGCACGAGGGTCGTCCCAGCGATTGTGCCATCAGTGCGCCAAAGCTCGCGGCCATAATTCGCATGGTCGGCGGTGAAGTAAAGATACTTCCCAATCACTGGGCCAAAACTGACATTATCAAGGCCATTTGGATTAACATCAATTGGGTAGGTTCCCGCAACCGTCCCATCAGTGCTCCATAAGCGCTCACCACCAAAATAGGTCATCAGGCCAATCCCATTGACGCTGGTAAGTTGCATGGGACCCTCGCCAACATCAATGCGATTCTCAAAACGCACCATGCCCGTTGGAGTTCCATCGCTTGTCACAACCCCATCATGAAATGAATTGAAGATTAGTTTGCCACCAGCGACAATGGGTCCCAGAACCTGAGCATATTTACGGGTATCGATTGAATGAACTTTGTAGGTTCCCTCAGCCGTTCCATCAGTTCGCCATAAATCGGAGGTAGCACCATAGGTAATAATCGTGATGGTTGAGGTAACAAAATAGATTGCCCCATTGTATTCAACCAAGCGATCAATATTGCTCGCCGACCACGCAGAATTAAAGGCAACCGCCTTTTTAACCAGCACTGGTGCTAAGGCCTGATCAAGTTTCCAGATTTCAATCTGCCCTTCATAGGAAAAAATGAAATACAGCGTATTTTGCACAACCTGCATCAGGCTAATTTTGACATAGCCTGTGGAGTAGTTGCTTGGATCGAGGCTGACAACCTTGGTAATGCTATTGGATGAACCATCGGTTTGCCAAATCGAGTAGCCATCAGTCTCGGTATGGGCTGCAATATAGACATATGCACCATAGCCAACAAGATATTGCGGGCTAATCGCGTTTTGTGCGGCGGTGGTCAGCATAAAGGTTCCAGCAGCCGTCCCATCACTGCGCCATAAACCAACACCGTTATTACCATCGTTAGCGACAAAGTAGCTTAACCCGTTATAGGCTAGATTAATCGATTCATTGCTGATCGATGAGGTTGCTCCAGTCGCAAGGTCGCTGAGGTTTGCCACCGAGGTTTCAGCCGAAGCTGCGGGCAACCAACTACTGCCAAGTAAAAGCAGGCCAATCAAGGCCAAATAGCGAAATGTGATTCGACGCATTGTTTTCTCCTCAGATAATTAATTTGGATATAGCTCATTACGGGCTAAGCCATGCTGCCAGCGCTTAGCCAATTTCAATATTATTGAACTGCTGGTAAGAAGAGGGGAGTACCAACCACCAGCTGGCCATTAACTTGATTGTCGTTGGCACTATCGCCTGGGGCCATGCCACTTAGTTGGAGCGTAAATGGACGGTGTTGATTTAAGGAGAAACTAGGCAACTTAACATACACCACAAAACTGTGTTCGTTACAATTTGCTGCAATCCGATCAAGTTTCCAAGCATAACTATTGGCTTGGATTGTCGGGGTAATGCCACTTGTATCACTGAGATATTCGACCCTATCAGTGAGAATAAGGGTGAGTTCGAGAGTTTGCTGCATAATCGTGCCATCATTGCCAATCGTCACCGGAATTGCGGCAACCTGATCGCTCGCAGTTGCGACTACTGCATTACTTTTCAGCCACGTATTGCCACTTTCGCGATACAGCCATGGTTCGTGGCCAAGAGCAGGGGTATTCGCAGCAAACACGATGCCTTGGGGAGTTTCAAGGTACATGCCAGGGTTGGCATTGGCACTAATTGAATCAATTGGGCCAATCATCTGCGGGTTGGCTCCAACACAATCCAACTTCCATGGTTGGACACCACCTTGGCTATTCGTGGCAGTGAAATAAAGTTGTTTGCCAACTGTCGCGAAGTTGATGGGATTGCTACTCGTCGGGCCTGCAATGCCATCGATGACTAAGCTGGTGCCAGCAAGCGTGCCATTGGTGCGCCACAATTCGCGGCCATAACTCGGGTGTTCGGCAGTAAAGTAGAGATAGTTACCAACCACTGGGCCAAATATGAGATTATCAGGGCCATGTGGATTAACATCAATTGGATAGGTTCCCTCAACTGTTCCATCAGTTCGCCACAAGCGATGACCATGATACCGAGTCAACAGGCCAATCCCATTCACACTAACAAGCTGCATTGGGGCATCACCATCTTCGATGGTATCAAATAATGGCTCACTACCATTGGGGTAGCCATTGCTCGCCACAACCCCATCAAGCAACGAATTGAAAATCAGCTTACCGCCGGCAACGACTGGCCCTTGAACTCTAGCATATTTGCGCCCATCGATCACCTGAACGCTATAGGTGCCTTCGGGAGTGCCATCGGTACGCCATAAATCTGAGAAATATCCCCAAAATGGTATATCGGTTGTTGAAACCAAGAAATAAACCGCTCCATTGAATTCAACTAAGCGATCAATGCTTGAAACGGTGAATTGCATTGCGCTCGCCCGAAAAGCTTTAATCCTGACTGGTTGCAAGGCCTGATCAAGTTTCCAAACCTCAACCATCGATTCATAAGCAAAGAAGAAATAGAGTGTATTTTGGGCCACTTGCATCAAGCTAATTTTGACATAGCCAGTAGTTACGCTGCTTGAATCGAAGCTGACAACTTTGCTAATGCTATTGGGCGAGCCATCGGTTTTCCAGATTGAGTAACCATCGGTGTGAGTATAAGTTGCAATATAGGCATATGCGCCATAACCAACCAGATACTGGGGAATGATGTTGGTTTGCTGGGCAGTGGTCAGCCTAAATGTCCCTGCGGCAGTGCCATCACTACGCCATAATGTCCAACCATTTGATTGATCATTGGCGGTAAAATAGGCTAATCCGTTATGGACGATTCGCATGGTGTCGTTACTAATTGATGAGGTTGTTCCAAGTGCAAGATCGTTGAGGGTTACTACCGAGGTTTCTGCCGAAGCTGCGGGCAGCCAAATACTGCCAAGCAAGAAGATAGCACACAGTGCTACAAGCTTAAGCCACCTACGACCCATATAATCCTCCTCACAATAAAACCAAAACCACCAGCCTTCCACGCCCTCACTATATCACGACCATTGCCTATGGTGTTACCAGTACTTTTGTTGGATATTTGATAATCGTTCAATAGCAGTTTGACAGTAGCCTACGCTGGTGCTATACTGGGCGGTCGATGCCCCGTGGTGGGCATGCTTTTTTTGCTGCAATTTTTCGCTGGTGTTCATCAGCCAACTGACTGATGGATAACCAATAGATTATGACTGTTCGCGGCATTGGGGCGGCAATGCCATAGCTCGTTAGGCTAGAACACGCTCACGGTATAGTAGACGTGAGAACCGTCCAGAACCCGGTATTTCCAAAATCTTTGGAGGAATTGAATGCCAACGATCAACCAGTTGATCCGCAAGCCCCGTAAACCTGTGGTCAAAAAGACCAAGGCACCTGCGCTGCGTTTCATCTACAACTCGCTGAAGGGCAAGCTTACCCGCGGCAACGGTGCACCCCAAAAGCGTGGTGTTTGTACCCAAGTTAAGACCATGACCCCTAAGAAGCCAAACTCGGCATTGCGTAAAGTGGCTCGGGTGCGCTTGTCGAATCAAATGGAAGTGACCGCGTATATTCCAGGCGAAGGTCACAACTTGCAAGAACACTCAGTGGTCTTGATTCGCGGTGGTCGGGTAAAAGACTTGCCAGGCGTGCGCTACCACATTGTGCGCGGTACCTTGGACTCACAAGGTGTCAACAACCGCAAGCAAGGTCGCTCGAAGTACGGCACCAAGAAGAATGCCCAAGTTGCAACGGGCAAGAAGAAAAAATAAGGTAGGGTAACATGCCACGACGACGAAAAATTGCCAAGCGGATTGTGCCTGGTGATCCAATTCACAACAGCATACACGTGCAAATGTTGATCAATAAGGTCATGATGCACGGTAAAAAAAGTGTCGCTGAAAATATCGTATATCGCGCGTTGGATGTTGCAGCTCAACGCTTGAACCGCGAACCAGTTGATCTGTTCGAACAAGTGCTGCGCAACTCCAGCCCTACCATCGAAGTTCGCCCAAAGCGCGTCGGTGGTTCAACTTATCAAGTGCCAGTTGAAGTTAAAAGCGACCGCCGGATTGCCTTAGCGATTCGCTGGTTGTTGACCGCCGCTCGCGGTCGCAGCGGCAAACCAATGCACGAACGCTTGGCGCTCGAATTGGTCGATGCTTTCAACAACACTGGTGCAACCGTCAAGCGTCGTGAAGAAGTTCACCGTATGGCTGAAGCCAACCGCGCCTTCTCACACTACGCTCGCTTCTAAAGTTTATGGCCACCCCTCACGACCAGCGTCGTGAAACAATTGGGTCGGTGACCAGAGCGGCTAGACGCGAGTTTAGCCGCTTTTTGCCTGCATACTTATGGTACAATACAACGTCACCGCCGTGCAGGCTGTCACCAGCTAATACTAACCATGTAACGGAGTAAGGAATGCCTCGCTCGACACCACTCGACAGAGTACGCAATATTGGGATTATTGCCCACATTGACGCAGGGAAAACTACCACCACCGAACGGATTTTGTTCTATACCGGTCGTAACTATAAGATCGGTGAAGTCCACGAAGGCGCTGCCACCATGGACTGGATGGAACAAGAACGCGAACGTGGGATCACGATTACCGCTGCTGCTACCACCGCTCACTGGGAATATGCTGAGCAACGCTATCAAATCAATATTATTGATACCCCTGGCCACGTGGACTTTACCGCTGAAGTAGAGCGCTCATTGCGCGTGCTCGATGGTGGCGTAGTGGTGTTCGATGCAGTAGCCGGTGTGGAGCCACAATCAGAAACGGTGTGGCGACAAGCTGATAAATATAACGTGCCTCGGATTTGTTTTGTCAACAAGATGGACCGCATGGGCGCGAACTTCGATCGCACCGTTCAGATGATTGTTGATCGCCTTGGCGCAAAGCCAGTGCCGATCCAATTGCCAATCGGAGCCGAAGATCGCTTCCAAGGGATCATCGACTTGATGGAAAACAAGGCTATCTTCTACATGGACGATGTTGGTAAAGTCCAAGAAGAACGCGAAATTCCTGCTGAATTGGCTGAAAAAGCGAAAGCAGCCCGCGAATATATGCTCGAAGCCATCGCCGAAACCGACGATGAGTTGATGATGCTCTATCTCGAAGGCGAAGAATTGCAAGTGCCTGAATTGCGCCGCGCTCTGCGTGCCGCCACGATTGGCAACAAATTGGTGCCAGTCTTGTGTGGTTCAGCCTTGAAAAACAAGGGCGTGCAACGCATGCTCGACGCTGTGGTCTTGCTCTTGCCTTCACCATTGGAAATTCCAGTAACCAAGGCTGTGCGCCCAGGCGTTGATTCAGAAGCCGAAGATGCTGAGTTCATCGAGCGCCCAGCCGATGAAAATGCACCTTTCACTGGTTTGGTCTTCAAAATTATGGCTGACCCATTCGTGGGCAAGTTGGCCTACTTCCGCGTTTACTCAGGTAAACTCGAAACTGGCTCATATGTTTTGAACACCACCAAGAACAAGCGCGAACGGGTTGGTCGCTTGCTGCAAATGCACGCTAACCACCGCGAAGAAATCAAGGAAGTCTATGCAGGCGATATCGCGGCTGTGGTGGGTCCAAAAGATACCTTCACTGGCGATACCATCTGTTCACCAGATGATCCGGTGGTTTTGGAAAGCATCAAGTTCCCAGAACCAGTGATTTCGGTGGCGATCGAGCCAAAAACCAAAGCCGACCAAGACAAGATGTCGATTGCGCTCTCACGCTTGGCCGAAGAAGACCCAACCTTCCGCTTGAACACCGATGTGGAAACTGGCCAAACGATCATCCGCGGGATGGGCGAATTACACTTGGAAGTTATCGTCGATCGCATGATGCGCGAATTCAAGGTTGAAGCCAACGTTGGTAAGCCACAAGTGGCCTACCGCGAAAGCATCACCCGCAGCGTCGATATCGATAGCAAGTTCGTGCGCCAATCAGGCGGTAAAGGCCAATACGGTCACGTTAAGGTCAAGTTCGAGCCATCAGGCGAAGGCGAAGGCTACATCTTCGTCAATGGGATCGTTGGTGGGGTTGTGCCTCGCGAATACGTCCCAGCAGTCGAAGCTGGTATCCGCGAAGCCATGGAAACTGGCGTTATCGCTGGTTACCCCGTGGTTGACGTGAAAGCAACCTTGTTCGATGGCTCATACCACGACGTTGACTCGTCGGAAATGGCCTTCAAGATCGCCGCTTCAATGGCCTTGAAGGACGGCGTGCGCAAGGGTGGCCCCCAAATCTTGGAACCAATCATGAAAATTGAAGTGATTGTGCCCGAAGATTACATGGGTAGCGTGATCGGCGACGTAAACAGCCGCCGTGGTCGCATCGAAGGTATGGAAGCTCGCGGTAACGCTCAAGTCGTTCGTGGCTTCGTGCCATTGGCCAACATGTTTGGTTATGTCAATGATTTGCGCTCACAAACCCAAGGCCGCGCAACCTACTCGATGGAATTCCATCACTACGAGCCAATTCCACGCAACTTGCAAGAAGAATTGGTCGAAAAAGCTCGCAGCTAAACCCTGCTACAAAGCGCAACAGATGGGTCGATTGGCTATACCAATCGGCCCATTTTCTTTTAACTTTTTTGTGCGTATAATGAACAACACAAATCGTATCCTGAAGCAATTCGGAGCCAACCCTCATGCTACGAATCACCCAACGCCAAGCCACACTGGCACTTTTAGTACTCTTAAATATCATGACCGCTGCAATCGATGCGGTGATTATTATTCGTAATGGTTGGCAAAATCCGTTACTGATGGGGGTTATCTTGTTGATTCTATCGGGCATCAGCGTAGCCTATTGGCGTGGCATCGAGTGGAGTCGTTGGTTAATCGTCGGGTTTGTGACGCTGATTTGTGCTGGCTTTGTTGATAAAACCCAGCCAGTTAATTTGGTTACGCTAATTCCTCCAGTCATGGCGCTGATCATGGGTTCTTCAACTGCGGTGGTTATTAGTGCCGTAGTTGGCTATGGCGGAATCTTAGTCCGAGCCAATTTCGATGGAGCCTATGCCGCCGTCGATAATTTAGTGGCCTATGCCTTGTTGATTGCCGCAATCGTGTTGATTCGCACGATTAGCGAAACCAATTTGCTCACGTTACAAGATACAATCAGTAAATCCGATGGTGAGCAACGCCGAATCAAAGCACAATCGACACTGATGCGCAGCCAAGCCGATGCGTTGCTCAAACAAAATCAGGAGCAACAGCGCTTATTGGCTTTGGTCGAAACCCTCGAAACGCCCGCCGTGACAATTGCTGCTAATGTGCTATTAGCTCCCTTGGTCGGGGCACTCGATCCCAAACGGGTTGAGCAAATTCAAAAACGCTTACTAGCCAACATTCATCGCCAACGCACCCGTCTATTAATTTTAGATTTAGCCGGAGTTCGCGAACTTTCCAATGAGGCTGCTGAGAAAGTGCTGGTGATGATGCAAGCAATTCGTTTGCTTGGTTGTGAAGTAACGGTTACCAGCGCTTCGGCGGAAATCGCCATGCAATTCGGCGATCTTGGGGTCGATCGCGAGCTGTTCCAAACGGCGCAAACTCCTCAAATTGCCCTTGAACAGAGCATCTATAGCTTGAGCAAGCCCTAATTTGACAAGAAACTCAGAGTGTGCTAATATACATAGGTCAACGCGGGGTGGAGCAGTGGTAGCTCGTCGGGCTCATAACCCGAAGGTCAGAGGTTCGAATCCTCTCCCCGCAACCACAACTAAAGATTTGAGCGGCTTGCTAACAAGCCGCTCATTCTGTGCCGATGTAGCTCAGGGGTTAGAGCGAACGACTCATAATCGTTAGGTCACTGGTTCAATTCCAGTCATCGGCACCATTTTTTTATTTTAGCCCCAATTTTCCTCACACATCCCAATTCTTATCAGCACTTTCTCAGATACTCACAACTCCTGTTTCAGTTCGCTAGCAGCCAAAATCAGCTTTCTTTCGACTACACTCGTTTTCAGTAGTTTTGGTGTAGAAAGGACGCACGATGAAATGGCAATGGGTATGCCGACTAGGCTTGCTATTAAGCCTCGGATTTTTTAGTAACCCCGTAGCTGCGACGCAAAGCCAAACGCTCAGCCGCGAGATTGTCAGCGAGCATACGATTACGCAGCTTAAACTTGATGGCAATTGGCTGGCGTGGCGCACCTGGCGCACCGATTTCGTCAATTATACGAGTGAATTATGGGTAACCAATCTTACGACTGGAACGAGTGTTAGCCTTGGCAGTATTCAAAATGAAACCTATGACTTCTTTATTGATAATGGTCGGGTAATCTGGCGCGATAAGCACCATGTCTATCAGTATGATCTGGCGACCCAAACCAATACCATCTTGCAAGTGCCCCATCAGCAAAACCACATGCGTTGGACGGTTGCTGGCGATTGGCTGATTTGGCTGGAACTCGAAGGTTCACCACCGCAACTCACCAATCAAATCTGGAAATGGCATCTGGCTGGCAATCAGGCTCCAGTCTTGGTTGGCAGCGAGGTAGCCACGATTTATGGCATTGATTCGCTGCAATCTGATGGCGAGATTATTAGTTGGGCTTATGCCACCCATGTTGTTGTAAAAAATAGTGTCTGCTCAGAGATCCATTATCTTGCTTTAGATGGATCACAGGCACCTCAAAAACTAACCGAACCCGCTTGTAATATCGGGATTAAGCAAAATCTATTACTGAATAAGAACTTTTATTATTGTAACAATCAACATTTATATGCTCGAACACTAGCAAATACTGAAATCTTGATCAACGAAAATAATTGTCGTTTTGATGCGCTGTATGGTTTTTCTGGAAGCGGAAATTTCTTGGTAGCGCTCAATTATGGTGAACATACTACTTCCCAGATTAGCGTCGTGGGGGTTGATATTCGACAAAAAAGCATGTTTACAATTGACCGCTTTGGCTATAGCGATAGTGGTCGTCCATTGATTCATATTGATAATTCACTCGTAGCATGGAGCGATAATCGTGGAGCCAAGCCAGTAATTCATGTGCGGCCCATTGCTGAGGTTGTGCCAACCGCCCCACGCCAAGCCGCCGATCCATTGCTAGAGAATCGCAGCTATTACCCTGAAAGTCAGCACTCGCTTGGTGGATTATTTGAACAATATTGGCAGAAGAATGGGGCTTGGCAGTGTTTGGCTATCCGCAAAGCGAAGAATTTAGCCAAATCAATGCCGATACTGGTAAAACTTATACGGTGCAATTGCTTGAGCGTCAGCGCTACGAACATCACCCTGAATTGGCTGGCACACCATATGAGGTTTCGTTGGGGCGTTTAGGAGCCGAGCGTTTGACCACACTCAATCGTAATTGGCAAAACGAGGGCGATACTTCGGCTGGAGCCGAGCAATTGCCTGGCCAATGCCAGCATTTTGCCACTACCGATCGCAAGGTTTGCGGAGCGTTTTTGAGTTATTGGCAAAGCCATGGCTTAGATTTAGGTGATGCTGGGATTAGTTACGCTGAATCATTAGCCTTGTTTGGCTTGCCACTCACTGCGCCACACATGGAAACCAATCCTGATGGCGATCGGGTCTTAACTCAATGGTTTGAGCGAGCACGCTTTGAATGGCATCCCAATAATCCTGCTGAATTCAACGTTCAACTTGGGCGCTTGGCCGCCGAGCAAATTCCGAGTTTGGGTTGGTAAGCATTAATTAGTGAGCCGTCGCCCTTGAATCTGGCAAGGGCGACGGCTTTATAGTTATTTGCTGGTCACACCACCACAATTGGGGTCACCACAAGCACATTGGTTAGCTGGCTGCTTGCGCCGTAAAAACAACAACGGAATCGCACATGGAATCAGACAGGCCACGATCATCACGATTGGCGTTGCACCAGCCAGCCAAACACCCAATGCACTACGCTCGAAAAAGAGCACGCCTGCCATCAGGGCTGCAATCAGCAACAAGCCGGTTTTGCTCCGCAACAGGCCGAAACAATCCTGTAAAAGTTTCATTGAAAACTCCTTTATACGTTGATGCCTTCACGCTATCATGTGAAGTGCACTTTAAGTCAAGCAGGAGTTTTAGCCAATGCCAGGATTATCAATCGGCGAGGTTGCCCAACAAACAGGCCTCCAATCATCAGCAATTCGCTATTACGAGCAGATGGGCTTAATTCCCAAACCACAACGCCATAACACCCGCCGCCGTTACGATTCCAGCGTGTTGCAATGGATTGATTTGATCAATTTGGCGCGTAAAGCAGGTTTTTCGATTGCCGAGGTTCAAACATTAATTCATGGATTTAGCGAGGATACGCCGCCATCAGCCCGTTGGCGAACAATGGCCACCACAAAATTAACCCAAGTTGCCCAACAGATTCAGGATTTGCAGCAAATGCAAGAATTACTCAATCATGGCTTGCAATGTCAGTGTTTGCGCCTAGAAGATTGTCGGATTAGCAATCAGCAGGGGTGTAGCGAGCAATGCAATGGAGCAGATCAGGCCTGATCTGCTCCATATTGAGTTTATTGAGGAAGTGATGAAGGTTTAGGTTTGTAACGCAATAATCGGGCTGAATTGACCATAATGCCTAAATCGGGCAGCGATTGGGCGGCAGCGGCCAAAACAGGCGGTAAGATTCCCAAAGCAGCCAAGCTAAGACCAATCACGTTATAGGCCACAGTAAAACCAAGATTGCCCTTAACGATCCGCATTGTGCGTAATGCCAAAGCCAAGGCCTGTGGAATCAAACTCCAATCGTCGCGCAATAAGGCGATATGCGCAGCATCAAGGGCAACCGCCGTGCCAGCCACACCCATCGCAATTCCAACATGGGCTTGAGCCAAAGCCGGAGCATCATTCACGCCATCGCCAATCATCACCACATGGTGGCCTTGCGCTTGGTAACGGCGCACAATTGCTAATTTATCGGCGGGCAATAATTCAGCTTGATAGCTAATGCCTAATTGCTCGGCAATATTGGCTGCGACTGCTCGATTATCACCAGTCAAGATTTCAATTGTATCAATACCCAAACGCCGTAGTTGAGCAATCGCTGGGGCAACATCAGCTCGCAAGCGATCAGCACAGGCAATTAATCCCAATACTTGCTGTTCGCGCAATACCCAAATCACGGTTTGACCCTGCTGTTCTAGGGCGTTGGCCTGAGCTTGTAAGGGATGTTCGCCCAGCAACCGTTGATGCCCAACAACCACGGTTTGACCCTCAACCACGGCTTGTACGCCCGACCCTGCCAGCGCCTTAAATTCACGAACGTGCGGAAGGTCAATTGATCGATCACGGGCGGCTCGCACAATCGCCTTGGCTAAAGGATGCTCGGAATCTTGCTCGGCTGCCGCGGCCCAGCACAAAACCTCGGCCTCATTCGTCGCAGCATGCACCACAACCTGACTCACCGCAGGCTGGCCATGGGTCAACGTACCAGTTTTATCAATGAGTAGCACACTGGTTTTGGCTAGCGCTTCGAGATATTTACCACCTTTGATCAAGATGCCTTGTTTAGCTGCTGCGCCAATCGTCGCTAGCATGGCAATCGGTGTTGCAAGCGCAAATGAACATGAACAAGCCACCAACAGCACCGCCGCCGTTGCCAGGGGATCACGCTGAATCACAAAAGTTAACAAGGCAATCAGCGCCACAACTGGCAGATAATAGTCTGAAAAAGCATCGCCGATCCGTTGAATTTCGGCTTTTTGCGATTCAGCCTCTTCAACCAATTTGATGACATTGCCAAAGGTGCTATCTCGGCCAACCGCCGTTGCTTGAATGCGCAAACTTCCCGCAGTTGCCAAGGTTGCGGCAAAAACCTGGGTTCCCTCAATTGCATCAATTGGCATCGATTCGCCAGTAATGGTTGCTTGATTGATGCTGGCGGCTCCCCGCAGCACTACACCATCCACTGGAATTTGATCGCCAGGCCGCACCACTACCACATCACCAACTTGAACTGCCTCGATTGGTAGCTGAATTTCAGTTCCATCACGTTCAACCTGCGCAAGGGTTGGAGCCAAGGCGGTTAATTCTCTGACTGCACGGCGAGCTTGGCTCGAAGTAAATTGTTCAACATATTCGCCGATGCTCATAAACAGCACTACCAGTAGGGCGGTTGGCCACTGCCCAATCGCTAAAGCAGCAATCACCCCAATGCTCATCAAGCTATGCGAAAGCACTGTTTTGCGCCAAGCAGCCTGAGCCACGCGCCAGAAAATCCGATAGCCCGCCACAAATACCAAGGCCACGCCAATTGGCCAAGGAATCCAGTCGATTAGTAAATCAAGCCAGCCAAGCTGCTCCCCAAGCACGCTGAAGCCCAACACTACAACGACAATCGCACCAAAGAGCAGCAACAAACGAGCACTTGCAGGGGTTGATTTAGGCGGAGCCGCCTGAAGTTGCGGCACCTGATAGCCAGCTTGTTCAATCGTTTGGACTAAAGCGTTTGGCTCAAGCAGCTGATCATCAAAGGTAATCAGGGCTTTTTCGGCTGAAAACAACACTTGCGCTTGCATCACTCCGCTTAGCTCGCCCAAAGCGGTTTGAATATGCAGCGCACAACTTGAACAATCCATGCCGCGAATCGGTAAGCTGATTGTTTGCTGGCTCATTGGTTCATCTCGCCAGTGTAACGGGTACAGGCATATACCCCCTGCGCAACATCGGCCAATAAACTGGTAGCCAAATTAATCAACTCGCCCACCCGTGGATCGCTCAGCCGATAGTAGACAAAGCGACCTTGCTGTTGCCGTGCGACCAAACCACAATCGTGCAAACAGCTCAGATGATTGGAAACATTGGATTGGCTGAGCTGGGTTGCAGCCACGATCGCCGAAACTGTCAGCGGCTCGGCACAAAGTGCCTCAAGCACTTTCAAACGCGAAGCATCGGCCAAACCACGAAAAAGCTTGGCTTTCAATTCGATCACATCAGTTTGAATGATTGGATTCATTATTCACCTCAACACATCATTACATACTGATACGATGATATATAAATCATTACTGCTTGTCAATCAGCGCGATTTGGCTATTGACATTGATTACTATTCAAGTATTCTATTGAATAGTGTAATACTTGAGGTTTTGATCATGGAATTGAGTCAAAAACGCCAATTTAAGGATGCCTTGTATGAGCAATTTGCGCGGATCAGTCGGGCTTTAGCCAACCCTCATCGGCTGGAGTTGCTCGATTTGCTGACTCAAGGTGAACGTACAGTCGAGGATTTGGCCAATGAAACGGCGCTTTCGATTGCCAACGCTTCGCAACATTTGCAAACCTTGCGAGCTGCTCAATTGGTTAGTGTGCGCCGCGAAGGCCTGTATGCTTACTACCGCCTAGCAAATGCTAGTGTTCAAGCATTATGGCTTAGTTTGCGCCAGGTCGGCGAAAGCCAACTAGCCGATGTGCAGGCAGTCGTCCAGCACTTTTTAGCAGATCGCAGCCAATATCAATCGATCAGCATCAGCGATTTGTATCAGCGGATCGAGCAGCAAGATGTGGTGTTGCTGGATGTGCGACCGAGCAACGAATTTGCTGTTGCCCATTTACCCCAAGCCCGTTCAATTCCGATCACTGAATTAAGCCAGCGCTTGGCAGAATTAGCGCCTGATCAGCCAATTGTGGCCTATTGCCGTGGGCCATATTGCCTATTTGCCGATGAGGCGGTGGCAACGCTGAGCCAACGTGGTTTTGAAGTCTATCGGCTCGATGGTGGAATTGTCGAATGGCAAGCTCATGGTTTTGCCTTAGCTCAGGAAACAGCCAAATGATTCAAACAATTGATGTTACAACCTTGCAAACTTGGCTGAGCCAAGGCCAATCGGTAAGCGTGCTCGATGTTCGGCCTGAGGCCGATTGGCAGGAATGGTCAATTCCGCAAAGTGTCCATGCTGAGGCTTATCACGATTTAAAGGCTGGTCAACTGGCTCCAGCCCTGCAAAACCTCAATCTGCCCCAAAACCAGCCAATTGTGACGGTTTGTGGAATGGGCAAGATGAGCCTGGTTGCCGCCGAACAACTCCAAGCGCGAGGCTATCAGGTCTATTCGTTGGCTGGCGGGATGCAAGCATGGAGCCTAGCTTGGAATAGTGCGCAACTACCGACGTTAGCAAATGGCACTGAAATTATCCAAATTCGGCGGACAGGCAAAGGTTGTCTTTCATACCTAATTGGTTCGCAAGGCCAAGCGTTGGTAATCGATGCCAGCCTTGATCCAGCGGTTTATCTGCAACTAGCGCAAGCGCGTGGCTGGCAGCTTCAGGCCGTTTTGGATACGCATATTCACGCCGATCATCTTTCACGTTCACGTCAATTGGCCGAATTGAGTGGTGCAACCTTTTACCTGCCCGCCAATCAACGCAACAGTGGCGTATACCAGCCAATCAGCGCCAATATGCAAATTCAACTTGGAGCTGCCACAATTCAGGCCTTAGCTACGCCTGGCCATACTTGGGAAAGCATGAGCTATTTGCTCGATGGTAGTCATCTTTTTAGTGGCGACACGCTGTTTTTGGCGGCGGTTGGGCGGCCCGACCTCGAAGCCCAAGCCGCTGAAGCGCAACAACGAGCCAGTGCCCTATACCAAAGCTTGCAAACAATTTTGGCGCTTGATCCTGCAAGCATTATTTTGCCAGGCCACACCAGCAAACCAGTTGCCTTTGATGGTGTGCCAATTATGGCGAGTTTGGCTGAGGTGCAGACAGCAACACCTCGTTTAGCCCAAACTGAAGCTGAATTTGTGGCGGGATTAACCGCTGTGCGCCCAGCAACGCCGCCGAATCATCAAACGATTGTCCAGTTGAATCAGGCTGGAGCCGCGCTACCCGACGATCTCATCACCCTCGAAGCTGGAGCCAACCGCTGTGCTATCGCCTAAAGCTCATCCTGCGATCAACCAAACTGGCTTACGCGCCAATCTTGGTCAATTTAGCCTGCTGATGCTGATCAACGCTATGGTCGGCGGCATGATTGGTCTAGAACGCACGATCTTGCCAATTCTTGGCAGCCAAACCTTTGGCCTGAGCAGCACCACCACTGTGTTGAGTTTTATCATCAGTTTTGGCTTGGTCAAAGCCTTAATGAACTTGATCGCCGGGGTTTTGGCTGATCGCTATGGGCGCAAACGAATTTTGGTGTTGGGTTGGCTGGTAGGCTTGCCAGTACCATGGATGTTGATTTATGCCCCAAGTTGGGGCTGGATCGTTGCCGCCAATGTGTTACTTGGGATCAACCAAGGCTTAGCTTGGTCGATGGCAGTCGTGATGAAAATTGATTTGGTAGGGCCACAACAACGCGGGTTTGCAGTTGGCCTCAACGAATTTACAGGCTATATGGCGGTTGCCATCACCGCTTGGCTAACTGGCTATTTAGCTAGCAGCTATGGCGTGCGGCCCGTGCCCTTTTATCTTGGCATCGGCTATGCCATCATTGGCCTAGGGCTATCGATTGGCTTGGTACGCGAAACCCATGGCTTGGTGCAGCAAACCACCAGCACGAATAGCAATTTCTGGCAGCTTGTGCAGCAAACATCATGGGGCAATCGCACCTTGTTTGGAGCTAGTCAGGCAGGCTTGATCAACAACCTTAACGATGGCATGGCTTGGGGCATTTTGCCGCTGTTTTTCGCTAGCTATGGGCTTGAGCTGCCAGCGATTGGCTTGCTCAAATTTATGTATCCAGCGGTTTGGAGCGTTGGCCAACTGATTACGGGGCCACTCTCCGACAAACTTGGGCGCAAAGCGCTGATTGTGCAGGGAATGTTGCTGCAAGCCGCTGCCTTGGGCTTGATTGTCAACACCACTAGTTTTGGTTGGTGGTTGCTGAGCAGCATTGGTTTGGGCATTGGCACGGCTATGGTCTACCCAACATTGATCGCCGTGGTTAGCGATAATGCAACTCCAGCCAGTCGCGCCAGAGTTTTGGGCATCTATCGCTTTTGGCGCGATCTTGGCTATGCAATCGGGGCATTGTTGGCGGGAATTATCGCCGATTGGCTGGGTATGGCGTGGGCAATTGGCTTGGTCGCAGGCTTGACCGCAATTTCTAGCTTGTTGGCGCATTTGAATCTCAACAAAGCATAAAAAAGCGCTGCTCGATGATTAATCAAGCAGCGCTACCAGCATTTATTTTGCGTCGTCGATTGCACTTTGCAAAGCAGCTTGGCTGAGCGAGCTAACTTCTTTGCCATTGACGAAGAAGCTAGGGGTTCCCCGCACATTCAGCGCTTGGGCATCAGCATTATCGCGCTCGATCTTTTGCATAATCTTGGGGTCGCTTAAATCTTTGGCAAACTGATCGCCATCTAGGCCCAATTCTTGGGCATATTGCAGCATCAGAGCAGTTTGTGGGGTTTGTTTTTCGCCCCATTCGCTTTGTTTATTGAACAGCAACTCTTGCATTTCCCAATATTTGCCTTGGTTGCCAGCAGCTTCGGTTGCGGCAATCGCCAAGACCGAGTTGTTGTGCAAGGGGAAATAGCGCACGACTAAGCGCACATTATCGCCGTTTTGGGCCAGCACATCCTTGACAATTGGAAAGAAGGCGCGACACGATTCACATTCAGGATCAAGAAACTCAACAATCGTGACTGGCGCATCAGTTTTGCCCAAAACTGGACTATCAGGGTAGATCAAGCGCGAAACATCGACGGTTTGGGCTGGCTCGGCTCCGGCTTTGGTCAACATCACCACCGCCACAATCAACAAGACTGGCACACTCAACCAAAGCAACATCTTAACTTCACGCGGCAAGCCACCCTGAGGTTTGCGGGTGCGGGCTTGGCGTTTTTTGGTAGCAACAGATTTATTCATGATCAAGCTCCTTAGCAGGTTTAGCAAATAGCAAAGCAACGGTGATGACGCTGAAGGCGACCCAAGCCAGCAGTGGAATCGTAATAAAGCCATACCAGTTGATCCAACGGGCAAGACACGAAACCCCCGCGCTGCACGGCGCAAGCTCAGCCGAAATTACGCCATAGGTCAGCAAACAGTGATAGCTAGCGACCAGCCAGCCACCAATACTCAACGGCAAGCCATACCAACGCATGGCAGGATCGCGGCGAATAATCCCCACCGTCAGAATCAGCACCAGTGGATACATCAAAATCCGTTGATACCAACACAAGTTGCACGGCGGAAAGCCCTTAATCTCACTAAAATAGAGGCTGCCAAGCGTTGCAACAACCGCTTGAAGCCAAGCCAAATAGCCTAAGTTTTCGCGGACACGCTGTCCAAATGAAATAGTTATGTGCTCATCAGGCTCGCTGAGCGCTGATGATTCGATTGCAGAGGGCTGCATAATATCCTTCTTTATTTAATGATGTGAATACCAGATCACGACCAAATCAGCCTTGATCATCAACCATGATCAGGCAGATTGGACAATAAACTTAATGAAGGATTAAATGCTTTTAGGCGGGGGGACGAGGAGGGCTAAACTGGGCGAGCGATAATTCAGCGGATCAGGCATCCAATGCAGTTGATCAGCCACCAGAATTAATTCGAATTGCGCAGAAACTGATAGAAATGGAGCGGCATGGCTAACACAAGCATCACTTGGCGACTCTGCCGGAGTAGAAATTGGCTGTTCGGCATGATGCTCATCGTTAAAACCTTGGTCTACTTGAGCCGCACATGGATAATGATAGCTGATCAGAATTCGTGGCTGGCATGGCGCAAGCACCAACGGAATTAGCAGCAACACAATTGTGCTGAGCCACGTCATAGTGCGTAAAATGTGGAATTCATGCGCCATACAAATAACCTAACGTCCTTTTCGTTAACTACACTATACCAAAATCGGCTCAAAAGGCCAAATTTGGCGTTTTGCAATCGGTTTGCTATAGTACAGGTTGTGGTTAAAGAGGCGGAACACGCATGGCATACGAGCAATCATTTTTAGGCTATTGTTGGCTAAGCAGCCTGATTGTGCTGATTTTGCTACCAATCGGCCAAGCCAACTACCATCAGCACCCACTTGGCTGGTGGTTTTACCCATGTATGCCGCACATTAACGATCTGCCCCAAGCAGAATCCGAAGCACCGCTTTCACTTCCGTTTAACCCAATTGCCGAGCATGGGCATGGCCAACTAAGCTGGCTCGTGCCAAATCTATTGCTCGATTTAAGCCCACTCAAGCAACGTTGGCGTTATTGGGAAACCCCGGTTTTGAATTATGCTATGTGGTTTCACCCGCGCTACGTGCCACCCCCAAAAACAGTTTAGCCCATCCACACGTCGAATATTTGGCCCAATGCCCACTGCTGTGGGGTATTTATTTTGAGGTTTTGCCATTATGCTACGCTATACCCAGTTAATCTTGTTGAGCCTGATTTTAGTCAGTTTGCTTGGCTGTAGCCGCACGCCCAGCGATGATCCACGTTTGAACATCAGCCTTGAACAAACCCCAAGCACGATGGCGGTGCAAACCATTGTGTTGAGCATCAGTGATGGCGCAACGCCCCTGGAAAATGCCAAGGTACAAATTGAGGCCACCATGACGCACGCTGGCATGCCCTCGCAAATTGTGCAGCTGGAGCCGCTTGGCGCTGGTAAATATCAGGCGAACATTGATTTTTCGATGCTCGGCGAATGGGTGTTGATCGTCAACGTCACTGAATCCAACGGTGCTGTTATGCAACGAACTTTGCCAGCCTTCAATATTCAATAGAGGGAGTTGAACAATGCAACAGCTTCCAGCGATTGATTTGCTGAAATTGCCAGGCTTGCGCTGGCTAGGGCGTTGGCGCTATGCCCGTTTTGCGCTGCAAATGCCGCTATTTGCCATGGCCATGTTGATGGTTTGGGATGGCATGACTGGCGCTCAGTTGGCTCCCAAAAATAGTGCCACCGTGCTGGTGTGGGTGCATTATCGTGGCTTTTTGATGTTGGCTTTGTTGGTGGTTGGCAATTTATTTTGTATGGCCTGCCCATTTATGTTGCCACGCAATCTGGCACGACGCTGGCTCAAACCACGCTTCAAATGGCCAAGCTGGTTGCGCAACAAATGGCTAACCACGGGATTATTGGTCGCATTTTTCTTTGTCTACGAGCGCTTTGATTTGTGGGCCTCGCCGTGGTGGACAGCTTGGCTGATTGTGGCTTATTTTGTGGCCGCCCTGCTGATCGATAGCAGTTTTCAGGGTGCGCCATTTTGTAAATATGTCTGTCCGCTGGGCCAATTTAATATGTTGAGTTCAACCCTCTCGCCAATCGAAGTAGCGGTGCGCCAGCCCCAACGCTGTCAAACCTGCCAAACCAAAGATTGCATTGTGGGGCGTGATGAGCAGCCAGGTTGTGAATTGTGGCTGTTTCAACCCAAAAAGGTCGGCAATCTCGATTGTACGATGTGTTTGGATTGTATTCATGCCTGCCCTCACGATAATATTGGCTTGCTAGCTCGCGTGCCAGGCCAAGAGCTAATCAGCCTAGAACCACGCTCAGGCATTGGCAAAATCGAACAACGCAGCGATTTTAGCTTGCTGATGTTGGTGTTTACATGGGGTGCATTGCTCAACGCCTTCGGCATGATCAGCCCAGTCTATAGCTTTTACAATTGGCTCACCAGCCAGTTTGCCATCAGCAGCGAAACATTCTTGCTAAGTGTAGTGTTTATCTTAGCCTTGGTGATTGAGCCAGTCGCTTTGTTGGGCGGGGCAGCATGGCTCTTTCGGCGGATTAGCGGCCATAGCGAACGCTTAATCGCGATCATCAATCGCTTTATGAAGGGCTTTTTGCCAATTGGCATTGCCATGTGGACAGCTCACTATGCCTTTCACTTTATCATCGGCTTTTGGACGATTCTGCCAGTCTTGCGCTCGTTACTGGCCGAAGCAGGGATTAATTTTAGCTGGATGCCGGTAACGGGATTAAGCCCACTTGTGCCACAAGTGATGATCTACCCATTTCAAATCGGCATGATTCTGCTGGGCAGTGTGCTTTCAGCGGTGATTACATGGCAAACGACAACAACTCTCACCAAACAACGCCAGCAATTGGCTTGGCTGCCGTGGGCGCTGGTCATCGTAGCGATGGCTGGCAGTGCGATGTGGCTGCTAAGCCAACCAATGGATATGCGTGGGATTCTAGAAGGATAATTGTATGCAAACATTGCAACGCTGGATCATTCTTTTTCGTGGAATGTTTATCGCCAGCTTGATTCTCGTGAGCCTTGTGCCATTGCGACCAGCAGCGGCGCATTTTGGCGAACCCTATACGGTGTTGTATGATCAAAAAATCGGTGAGTTTACGCTCTCGATGAAGGCCGACCCCGATGTGGGCACTGGCACGTTTTATAGCGATATTGAGCTACCAGCCAACATGAACGATGGCGAAGTAACGATTGCGATTCAAGCGGTAGCCGATGCCAACAGCACCGGGCCAAGCAGTTCGAGCGCTAGTAGTCAAAGCAGCAGCCACAAAGCCAGCATCGAACAAACCATCGAATTTGATCAAGAGGGCTATTGGACACTTGATGTAACCGTGACTGCGGGCGAGAGCACGGGTAAGCATCAATTTAAAGTGCTGGTCACCCCGCCATTTCCACCGTGGATCACCACGCTGATTTGTTTAGCACCATTTTTGGTGGTCGCGGCAATTTGGACCTTGACCATGCGCCGCAATGCCCTGCTCAAACAACAACAATCTGAGAACTAGAAACATCAGGACAAGGAATCAGGGGCTAGGTTGGTTCATAGCATTAACAACCGCCAGCGTTCCCTCACCCCCTGTCCCCGCTCCCGCATGCGAGGGGGAACCGATCCATGCGTGCTCCCCTCGCCCGCCGCCGTGGGAGAGGGGCTGGGGGTGAGGGCATGAACCATGGTTGTCAACCGAATGAACCATTACAGCTAGGGATTAGAAACCAGCCTTTGGTAAAGCTCTAGGCTATGGGCTATCGGAACATATCACAGCCCTTCAAAAGCCAAAGAACAGAGAGTATAGAACATAGAACATAGGCATTGGAGATTGGTTGCTGGAGGTTGGGGATCGGAGCTGAATCGTTGGCAATAGACCATGCGTTTGGCTAGGATAATTGGTGGAATTCGGGCAATTCGTGGCTAAAAATAATCCTTCGCGATCTTCGCGTTCTTCGTGGTTTCATTCCTTCGTGCGCTTCGTGGATCAAAAAGGGGATCAGTTGCCCGATCCCCGATCCCCAAGCTCAATTCCGTGCTTTCAAGGCCGAAACGCTATTGACTGTGCGTTGCAAATCGCCGAGCGTAAAAGGTTTTTGTAGGAATCCCGCCAGACCATCATTCAACAGTGGGTCGAGCATCGAATCGACACTATAGCCACTCATCAAAACAATTGGCACATCGGCGCGAATGGCCCGCAAGCCATGGGCTGTATCGATGCCATTAAATTGGGGCATGGTCAAATCAAGCAGCACCAATTGATATTCATGGGCATGCTCACGAAAGACCTTGATCGCACTCTCACCATCACTAAATCCTTGAACAGTTAGGCCTAAACGTTGCAGCATGCGTTCAGTAACCATGCGAACTGCTGGTTCATCGTCGATCAGCATCACGACATTATGAACTGAATGAACGTCCTCGTTCGGCGCTGCGGGGGTTGGCTGCAAGATCGAATGTGGTGGTAATAACACAGTGACCTCCGTTCCCATTTGCGGTTGGCTCCACACGGCAATTGACCCATGATGCGCTCGTACCATACCCAAAACAGCGGCTAAACCAAGGCCGCGTCCAGTAAACTTGGTACTAAAATAGGGATCAAACATCAGCCGTTGGGTGCGAGCATCCATACCAACACCATTATCCCGAATACTCAGGGTGAGATAGCTGCCAGGCGCAAGTTTGGGTAAGCCAGTAGCGGTATGTGGAGCTTGGGTGTAGGTTTGGAGCTTGCTGGTAATCTGAATGGCTCCATAGCGATGCTCGATCGCTTCAACACTATTTTTGAAGATACTCAAGATCATTTGGCGGATTTGATTAACATCGCCTTTGAGTAGCCCTAATTGATCGTCAAGCTCATAGGTTATGCTGGTCGTTGGATGGGCCTGCTCACTAAACGTCGTGGTTAGCTCACGCAATTGCTCATTCAGATCGACCGTACTACTGACAAAAAGGCTGCCTCCGGTGTAGGCGACAATCTGCTGGGTTAGCTCGGTTGCTCGAATTGCGAGCTTTTCGATCTCTTGCAGTTGGTGATAAATTGGGTGGGTCGGAATGAGATCGAGCAAACCAAGGCTAACATTGCCACGAATGCCCATCAAAATATTGTTGAAATCGTGGGCGATGCCTCCGGCGAGCAGGCCAAGACTTTTGCGTTTTTCGCGTTCGTTGGCAAGTTGTTGGGCAGCTTCACGTTGTTGGATGGCCGTATGATCGCGAATTACTATCTGTACCGCTGTATTACCAGCAAAAGTTATGGGAATAATGGTCAACCTTAGGGGGATTTCTGGCGTTTTGGTTGTATCATATTGCAGTTCGTGGCTCAGCGCTTGATTCGTAGTAATGGCCTGATCAAATAATTTTTGGATGGTATTCGATGTTTGTTCGAGCAAGCCTGCGAGATCGCTCCCAAGCAGTTGATGACGATTTTCAAAGCCTAACAATTCAATCCCAATTGCATTAATATAGACAATTCGGCCCGCCTGTTGCACTACAATGCCATCAGGCATGGCATCGAGCATCGCCCGATAATGTTGATCGATCAGGCTATTTGGTCGCCAAAGCGCTGCTTGAGCAATCGCATTACTGAGTTGTTGACAAACATTTGCCAAAATTTCCGCATCAGCTTGATTCAGCGTATCCACAATGCTCTCAACCATCAATACCCCGAGCAATTGTTGCTCAGCCAAGAGTGGAATACAGATCGACGATTGAATATGCGGATGGCTACGAATAAAATCGGGGTCTTGATCAACATAGGCAATCAAATAAGCTTGTTTGGTGCGGGCGCAACGCCCAACAATGCCCTGTTGGAAACTCAGTTGCTCAGGGTTATGCCCAAAGCCATGCTGACATTGCAGTTGCAAAATATCGGTGTGGGCGGCGTAAATGCTGATTAAGCTATTAGCAAAACTACGCGCAATCGCCGTCACAATTTGGCGATAGAGCATATCCAAGGGCAAGTTTTGGCCCAAAATCGTTTGCGTCTGTTCAAGCAAGCCACCACGATCAGACTGGGGCTGAACAGCTTCGGCGGCATATTCATGGCGAGCAAGGCTAGCATGCTGGGCAACGGTGGGCTGTTCGCTGGCGTGGTGTGGGTCCATACGTCCTCCCTAGATCAGGATGGGACACAACGACAGAGTATAGTGGCTCGTTTCCTAGCAGTCTATAGTTCTTTTAGTGAGTCTTACCCATGACTTATTTCGCCCCACGCTTGTTGCAAGCGCTCGGTAATTGCCTGCCAATCGTAGTTGGCGGCCACGAAACGGCGAGCAGCCATCGCCAAGCCTTGGGCAAATTGGCGTTCATGCAGTAGTTTGAGGGTGGCTTGGGCAAATTCGGCAGGAGTATCGGCCAGCAAACAATGCTGGTTGGGCACTAAACCTGTTACGCCATCAGCGCCCATCGTAGTTGAGACCAGTGGAGTTTCGGTGGCTAAAGCTTCGAGTAGTTTGAGTCGCACGCCGCCGCCCATGCGCATGGGCAAGACGAACACGGCGGCTTGGTTGAAATAGGGCTGCACACTCGGCACATTTGGGATAATGTCGATCACGCTAGGCTGGGCTAATTGCAACACCGCCGGAGTTGGCGCACGCCCCACAATCATCAACTTCGTCTCAGGTCGTTCAGCCCGAATCAAAGGCAATACTTCTTGAATAAACCAGCGCAGGGCATCGATATTCGGGCGAAAATCTAAGCTGCCAGTAAAAAGCAGCGTATTTGGATCATACTCACGTGGCATGTTTGGGCTAAATTGCTGACTATCAACCCCATTCGGTACAACATGCAGCGTTTTTTTGACCTCAATTTTTTGCAGCATGGTTCGATCTTCGGGCGAAACCACATACGTTTGATCAAGTTGGTTGCAAACGAAGCGTTCATAACGCGCCAATTTGCGCCATTGAATTGCCGAATAGAGCGCAGCATGCCAACGTTTGAGCTGTTGACGATCGGTTTGAGCAGCCCGTTGTTGCAACACATATTCAGCATTCCATTGATCAAGCGTCGCCGGAATGCCCCAACGTTGCGCTTGCAAGGCATATTGCGCCATCTCGATGCTTTCAGCTTGCACTAAATCAAAACGATTGGTGTTGAGCAAACTAGCCAAGGCCGAACGAAATGTTTCTGATGGTGCACGCAAAGCCATATCGGGCAACGGCGAGGTCAGGGTCGTCCAAGCGCGTTGGGTTAAATTGCGGCGCGGTGCAGGAATTAACGTTAAATGGCAATAGCGATTGAGCGGTTGAGCAGCGGCGCTAGCGCTGTGGCTCGGCGAGAGGCTTAAACACCATAATTCATGCTGGCGGCTTAGCTCACGCAGCAACTGAAACATGCGTTGTGTACCGCCGCTATTGGCTGGGTAGGCTGGGTATGGTGTCAGAAACAGAATTCGCATCGGTCAATCAGGGGTATTGCACAAGAAGAATTGAGCATCACGTCCAGCATGGTAGGCATAGCGCACGCCAGCAACTTCAAGCACCACGCGAAAACCTGGGGTCAGCACCGCCCGCCCGATGCCACCATTATCGGAACAACCAAGATTACTGGCAGGCCACGTCAGGGCTTCATCGATCAGCACATTAATTTGCTCGGCTGGAGTCGCAAATTGGGCCTGATGCAAACTGATCACGGTTTGAGCATTGCCGGATACTGGCTGGCTGGGCATAGTTGGCTCCTGCGTCAGGGTTGGGATAACAGGACTGCTGGTTGGCAACGGTTGCGAAACAGCACCACAGCCGATCAACAGCCATGGGCTTACAAGCAGAGCAATGGTACAATTGAGCCGCTGTCGCCAACGACGAGAGCACGTAGTTTTCATAGCCCAAAGGATACCACAAATGCGAAGTCATGCGATTGCCATTGCCAAAGCCGCAGGCCAAATTCTGCGCGATGGATTACGCAATGAGCGTCAGATTCAACATAAAAGTGCCACCATCGATCTGGTTACCAATATCGATTTAGCCAGCGAAAAATTGATCGTCAGCCAACTGCGCGAACAATTTCCTGATCATCGGATTGTGGCCGAAGAATCGGGCGATGATGGTCGGACCGCCGAATATTGTTGGGTGATCGATCCACTTGATGGCACAACCAATTATGCCCACGGTTTCCCATTCTTCGCGGTTTCAATTGCCTTATTGCACAACAACCAGCCAACAATTGGCGTGGTCTACGATCCATGGCGCGATGAATGTTTTGTCGGCGAGCGTGGGGTTGGCGCTTGGCTCAACGATCAACTATTGCATGTCACCAATACCGATACGGTTGATGCCGCCTTGCTGAGCACTGGCTTTCCTTACACAATCCGCAGCAATCCCGATAACAACATCGCCGAATTTACCCGCATCGTGCTCAAAGCTCAAGCGATTCGCCGTGGCGGAGCCGCCGCCTTGGATATTTGTTATGTGGCGGCTGGGCGCAGCGAAGGCCACTGGGAGCTAGGCCTCAAGCCTTGGGATACTGCCGCCGCCGCCGTGATTTTGGCCGAAGCTGGTGGCAAACTCAGTACCTGGACTGGCGCAGATTGGAATCCATGGATTGATCGCTTGGTAGCAACCAACGGGGCAGTCCATGCCGAATTGGTTAAATTATTACAAGCCTAATTCACTATTGAGCCGAGAAAGCTCTTGCATCTGACAAGAGCTTTTGTGTTGTGTTGATTTCCCTCACCCCCTCGCCCCCTCTCCCGCCTAGCAGGCGAGGGGGAATTCCTCCACCATGAACCATGGAACGCCCCCCGCCCACCGCCGTGGGCGAGGGGCCACCATTAACTGCCAACCTTATAAACCATTACAACGAGCAATAACAATCAAGTTATTTTAGCATTCTACCAACAACATATTGGAAAAATTTCAGAACCTATCCAATTCACTAATTGCACTTTAGGGGATGCAGGGGGATGAAAACCCCTTGCGTTCCCCGCCTTGCGGCGGGGCGGAGGGGTGGTGATCATGATAAATCCTATTGATTCAACCAAACACTTGTGAGCACGAAGCGTTAGCAACCGTATTCAACTTTGATTCAAGAAGCATGATAAATGATATGGATGACTAGCTCATTTCATTAATCATAGGTAAAAAAATTAGGGCCAATGGGCTATGGTCAATTTGGGCTAGGCCTGCGATAGTACCCCTGCATCATTGTTGCCTATTTTGGAGTGTGTATGCAGGTTATTCAGTATTGGTTACGGCCTAAACGGCGCTGGCTAATTGTCAGTGCCTTGATTTTTTGTTTGGTTGGCTCGGTGGCAGGCCAAGAACCTCAGGCCTTGGCGGGCGGCAGCACCAATTATCTGCCAGCCGTTATGTTTAACGCCGATTTGGATATTCACAATCGCCAATCGGTAGTGAATTTTTACCAAAATTATTATCTCACCTCGATGGCAGTCGATATTGGCTGGACAGGCAATGCCAGCACATGCACGCCAGGCACAACCACCCAAGCTTTCCGCGATACGGTTTTAGCCCGAATTAATTATTTTCGGCGTATGGCTGGCATGGGCACGGTTACGTTTGATCCGGCTTTGAATGCCAAAGCTCAGCAAGCGGCCTTGATGATGAGTCGCAACCGCACGCTCAATCACAATCCGCCCAGCAATTGGCTGTGCTACAGCGCCGAAGGCAGCGAAGCCGCTGGCAAATCAAACTTGGCAGCTGGGGTAACCGCCAATGGCACTGGCGCGATTGTTTATACATGTCCGATGACAACACGTCCAGCGTTGGGCATCGACGTTGGTTGTTATACCCACCGACGCTCAAAATGGGTACAGGCGATGTCAAAGCCCAAACTGGCACGCTCGATGCCAATAGTTTATGGGTGGTTGGCAACACTGGCCCACGCCCTGCCACCCGCACCGAATATATTGCGTGGCCGCCCGCAGGCTTTGTGCCTTTTATGAATGCCTACAAACGTTGGTCGTTTAGCTTACCCAACGCCAATTTTGCCAATGCTGTGGTGACCATGCAAAAGAGTGGCCAGTCGCAAGCCCTGACTATCGTCTCGCGCAGCAGTGGCAGTGGCGATAATACGATTGCTTGGGATGTTACGGGCTACAGCTCATGGCCAGCGCCTGCCACCGATATCACCTATACTGTGAATGTGAGTAATGTGGTGCAGAATGGCCAAACTCGTTCGTTCAGCTATCAGGTCACCGTGATTGACCCAAGTCGCTAGGGCGGATGGGCTATAGCCAAATCGCTCAATTTTTGTCAAAATTCATTAATTAATTCACTCTACACTGGAGGCATGGTATGCAGGTGGCATCTACTTGGCGGCGCAGCCGCTGGATCAGTTTGGTTGTAACAAGTTTGTTGGTATTTGGCTTGGTGGCCCCACTTGCAGCCCAAGAACCCCAAGCTATCGCTGGCGGCAGCATGAATTATCTGCCTGCTGTGATGTCAAACCCTGAACTTGATATCAATAACCGCCAATCGGTGGTCAATTTCTATACCAATTTCTACTTGCCAAGCGAAGGCGTAGCCGATGGCTGGACTGGCAGCCAAGCCAGTTGTAACGCTGGCACAACTAGCCAAGCCTATCGCGATGCAATTCTGTTGCGAGTTAATTATTTTCGTAAAATGGCGGGCATGGCCGCAGTCACCCTCAACGAGAGCTACAATAGCCAAGCCCAACAAGCGGCCTTGATGATGAGCCGCAACAATAGCCTCAGCCATAGCCCACCAACGTCATGGGCTTGCTACACCGCCGCAGGTAAAACTGCCGCAGGTAAATCGAATCTCTATTTGGGTCAAATTGGGCCAGGTGCAATTACGGGCTATATGCTTGATCCTGGGGCTGGCAATAGTGCCGCTGGTCACCGCCGCTGGATTCTATACCCGCAAAATAAATCTATTGGGACTGGCGATGTGCCCAGCCGTAGCGGTTATGCTGGCTCAAATGCACTCTACGTGATCACCAGTGATTTTGGCACGGCCAGACCTGCCACCCGCACCGAATATGTGCCATGGCCGCCAGCAGGTTTCGTGCCCTATCAAGTGGTGTTTGGGCGTTGGTCGTTTGCCTTGCATAACGGCAATTTTAGCAATGCAACCATCACAATGAGCCAAAATGGCACGAATATTCCCGTCACCAAAGAAACGGTTGCCACAGGCTTTGGCGAAAATACGATCGTTTGGATTCCCCAAGGCTACAACCATAGCTCAAGTTGGGCGCAGCCAAGCGCCGATACCACCTACACAGTCACGATCAGCAATGTTGTGGTTAATTCGCAAAATCGCTCCTTCACCTATAATGTAACCGTGATTAATCCAAATCAATAGCCGCTTTTTCCAATAAAATCCTCAATTCAGACCGACAGTAGCCCCGAGTTACTGTCGGTCGTGATCTGTGCTGGAGGTGCGTGTGGCTCCCAAAATTGCTTTTATTCGTAAGGGGCGCTGGCCGTTGGCGAATGTGCGAACCGCCGAAGCACTGCGTGCTCAATTCCCCGAATACGAACTCCGTGAGATCGATTTAATTCCCATCATTCGACGCAAGCCTGCCTTGGTTGCATTAAACGGCTGGTGGACATTACGCCAATATGCTGGCGATTTGGCCATGCGGCGACGTGGCCCCAAAGATGCCTTTTTGATCACTAGTTATATTTTCCGTGCTGTCAAGCATTTAGTGGCCGATTTACTGCGCGATGACGACTATCTGTTTAGTTTTCAGATGCAATCATTATTTGATGCTAGCGTGCCAAATATCCCGCATTTTGTCTATACCGACCATACCTTGCTGGCAAATCGTCAATATCCAGGCTTTAATCCGGCTTCACTCTATCACCCTGAATGGATGAAGTTAGAGCCAACAATTTATCAAAATGCCAATTTAGTCTTTACACGTTCCAATCATGTTTCACGTTCACTAGTCGAAGATTACCATTGTGATCCAGCCAAAGTACGTTGTGTTTACGCTGGCAGCAATGCTCCGGTGATCAGCGAACCGCCTGATCCAGCTCGCTATGCCAGCCAAAATATTGTCTATGTTGGGATAGATTGGGAGCGTAAAGGCGGCCCTGAATTGCTGCAAGCTTTCGCCCAAGTGCGGGCGGTTTATCCCAATGCCACCTTGACGATCATCGGCGCAAACCCTCAAACCAATCAGCCAGGGGTTGAGGTGATTGGGCGGATTCCGGTTGAGCAATTACCGCACTATTATCAACGCGCCGCCGTCTTTTGCATGCCCACCAAACTTGAGCCATTTGGCATCGTCACGATTGAAGCCATGAACTATTGGCTGCCTGTGGTTTCAACCAATCTTGGAGCCATGCCCGATTTTATCGAGCACGATCACAACGGCTATTTGGTCGAACCAGGCACGGTTGATCAACTAGCCACCGCCTTGATCAAGCTGGTTGGCGATCCTGAACGCTGTCGGCGTTTTGGGGCACGCAGTGTCGAAATTGCGGCACGGTATCGCTGGGAATCGGTTGGTTCGGCTATGCGTGAGGCAATTATCCAGAACATAGAGCATAGAACATAAGGGGCTAGGGGTCAGGGGTCAGGGGCTAGGGATCGGGGGCTTGCTTTTAACGCAGAGAATATGAGGTTATGAATTAGCTGTAATGGCTTATAGCATTAACAACCAGTTTCATCATACCCTCACCCCCGACCCCTCTCCCACTGCGGTGGGCGAGGGGAGCGCTGCTGGAGAGGTTTCCCCTCGCTTCGCTTGCGGGAGAGAGAGCTAGGGGGTGAGGGCATGACATTCACTGTCAACCGAATAAATCTTTACAACCTCATGCTTCTTTGTGGTTAAAACTCCCTCGCCACTGAATCCTGACCCCTAACTCCTCCTGTTTTGCCTTTTGATTTTTGACTTCTGATTTTGCTCTATGCTCTATGCTCTTAAACTCGTCACTTGACAAACTCAAACCTGCCTGCTATGCTTCGCCGCAGAACTTTTGGTTTGTGGAGTTTCTTACTATGTTCAGTCAACAATTGTACCTGAACTCGAAAAAACGTAGCGCAAAGAAGCCAGGCAGCGAGTCTGGGTTATTGCGTCGCGTCTAAGCAACACTTCACGCGCTCAATAAACACCAAGGCTCGCCGCAACCAACGGCGAGTTTTTTTGTATCCAACGTCGGTTTGAAAGGATTTTCCCATGGCCATACTCAAGCAACTTAAACGCATCAGCCATATCCACCGCCCTGCGGCTGTTCGCCCTGAATTGTTCACCGGATGTTCTTGCGGAAGGATTGTGCTTTCATGACACGGCATTTTGCAATTGTTGATACGACATTACGCGAAGGCGAACAATGGGCCAATGCTCATTTCAGCAGTGAAGATCGCCTCGCCATCGCCAATTTGCTGGTTCAGTTTGGCGTTGAATACATCGAAATGACCTCTCCCTGCGCCTCGCCGCAAAGTACGGCAGATTTGCGCAGCATCGCAGCCTTGCCGCTCGGCAACACCAAGCTGCTGACCCACACCCGTTGTAACCTTGATGACGTGCGGCTCGCTGCTGAATGTGGCGTGGCTGGCGTAAATATCCTCTTTGGCACATCACCCTATCTGCGCCAATGGAGCCATGGTCGCTCAATTGAAGCGATTTTGGAAGAAGTTGGCCCAGTTGTGCGTTTCCTCCAAGAACGAAATATCGAAGTTCGGTTCTCCTGCGAAGATTCATTCCGCACCCCACTGCCCGATTTATTGCGCGTCTACCAAGCTGTCGATTTGCTTGGCGTGCAGCGGGTTGGCATCGCCGATACGGTGGGCATTGCCACGCCACGCGATGTTGAACGTGTGGTTGGTGCAGTCCGCAATGCAGTTCGCTGCGACATTGAATTTCATGGCCACAACGATGGCGGCTGTGCAATTGCCAATGCCTATGCAGCGCTCGAAGCAGGCGCAACCCACATCGATACGACCATTCTTGGCATTGGCGAACGCAACGGCATCGCCGCGCTCAGCGGCTTAATTGCCCGCCTCTACCTCTCCGAACCTGAAAGTGTTGCAGGCTATGCCTTGCCAATGTTGGCCCAACTTGATCACACAGTTGCGGCAATCTTGGGCATTCAAGTGCCATTCAATGCCTGTATCACCAGCGAAACCGCCTTTGCTCACAAGGCTGGCCTGCATACCAAGGCTGTTTTGGCCAATCCCAGCACCTATGAAGCGATCGATCCCAAGGCTTTTGGGCGCGAACGCAATGTGCTGATTGGTCATCGCCTGACTGGTCGCCATGCCTTGCAAAGCCGCGCCAACACCCTAGGTTTGGATCTGAGCGACACCACGATTATCGCGATTGCAGCCCAACTCAAAGCTGCTGCCGATGATCAGCCGTTGACGCTCGATGAGGTGGATGCGCTGCTGCGCTCAAGCACCCTCCAAGCAGCCTAACGATTTTTCAAGCTGGCAATTGAAATTGCTATTTCAATGCCCTAGCTTGCTATACCTTGATGTGCCATTTTTCAGCTATTTTTGGGAGTTTTCGTAATGGGTCAGACATTTGCCGAGCAAATTTTGGGGCATGCTTCCGGTCGCAGCGACGTGCAAGCAGGCGATATGGTGGTAGTCAACGTCGATTTGGTGATGATGCACGATAGCCTCTCGCCTAGCATTATCGAAACCTTGCACAACGAATTAGGCGCTGAACGCGTGTGGGATCGCGACAAAGTTGCAGTGGTAATCGACCACGTTGCCCCAGCCGCCACCGTGCGCCAAGCCGAGCAGCAACAACAAGTGCGGCGTTGGGTCGCCCAACAAGGCATCAGCCATTTGTTTGATGTTGGTCGCGGCATCTCGCACCCCGTGTTGATCGAAGAAGGGTTAGTGCAACCGGGCATGCTGGTGGTTGGCAGCGATTCGCATAGCACTGGCTATGGTGCAGCAGCGGCCTTTGGCTCAGGTATGGGCACGACCGATATCGCCTTAGCACTGGCGACTGGCCAAACTTGGTTTCGCGTCCCAGAAACTGTGCGGGTCAATGCGGTTGGCAATTTTCAACCAGGCGTGAGCGTCAAGGATTTTGGTTTGTGGGCGGCTCGCACGCTCCGCGCTGATGGAGCAACCTATCAAAGCGTCGAGTGGCACGGGGTTGATTTTCTTTCGTGGCGCGAACGTATGACCTTGGCAACTTTATCAATTGAAGTTGGAGCCAAGGCCGGAATCGTTGCCCCAACTGGCTTGGGCGCTGAACATCCCGTGCCAGAATGGTTGAGGGTTGAGGCCGATGCCAGCTACAGCCGCGTTGTCGAATGCGATTTGAGCACGCTCGAACCGCAAGTTAGCGTACCGCATTATGTCGATAACGTAGTCGATTTGGCTGATGTCGGGCGGGTCGCGGTTGATGTCGTCTATCTTGGCACCTGCACCAATGGCCACTACGAAGATATGGCCGCCGCCGCCAGCATTCTCAAGGGACGGCGTTTGGCTCCAAATGTGCGAATGATTGTCGTACCTGCTTCGAGCGAAAGTCTGCATCGCGCCGCCAGCGATGGCACATTAGCTACCTTGTTGGCGGCTGGGGCAACCATCGGTACACCTGGTTGTGGCGCATGCATTGGTCGCCATATGGGCGTGTTAGCGCCCGATGAAGTCTGCGTTTTCACTGGCAATCGCAACTTCCGCGGACGAATGGGCAGCCCAGGAGCCAATATCTACTTGGCCTCGCCTGAAGTTGCCGCCGCCACCGCCGTCACGGGCTACATCACCCACCCGCGCAATGTGCTCGATAGCACTGAGCAAGCAGTTTTCGCCTAATTTTTGCAATTGCACAGGAGTCAGCACTATGCCACGGATTTGGGTTTTTGGAAATGATGTCAACACCGACCAGATGGTTCCAGGCCGTTATGCTCCCTACATGCTCGGCGCAAACGATGATGTGCGACGCTATGCCTTTATCGAAGCGCGGCCCGATTTTGCCCCCAACGTTCAGCCAGGCGATTTAATTATTGCTGGGCCAAACTTTGGCTGTGGCTCAAGCCGCGAGTATGCTCCCTTGGCCTTGAAGCGCTGCGGGGTTGGCGCAATTATCGCTCCGCTGTTTGCCCGCATTTTCTTCCGCAACGCCTTGAACTTGGGCATTCCCTGTTTCACCGCCGATCTTCGCGAGCAAGTTGCTGATGGCGATTTTGTGGATTTTGATTTGGCTGCTGGCCTGATCACCAACAATGCCAACCAAATTCAACTACCACCACCAGAAGGCTGGATGCGTGAAGTCTGGGCTGAAGGCGGAATCGTGCCATTCTACCGTCGCCATGGTCGCTTTCCCGCGACAGGAGCCTAAACATGACCAGGTTGTGTTTGATTGCTGGCGATGGGATTGGCCGCGAAGTGGTGCAAGCAGCCCGCCAAGTGCTCGAAGCCTTAGCAGTTCCTGCCGAGTTTGTTGAGGCCGAGGCTGGTTGGGAAACCTTTCAGCGCACTGGCAACGCCTTGCCCGAACAAACTTTAGCGGCTGTCCAAGCGGCCAATTCAACCTTGTTTGGCGCAGTTAGTTCGCCATCGCAGCGGGTCGCTGGCTATCGCAGTCCAATTGTTGGCATGCGCAAAGCCATTGATTTATATGCCTGTGTGCGGCCAGTCCAAACGCCACCGCTGGCCAACGCCCGCGCTGGAGTCAATTTGGTGGTGGTACGCGAAAATACCGAGGGTTTGTATAGCGGCCAAGAAACCCGCGAGGGCGATGAACGGGCTACGGCGCAACGAATTATCACCCGCCAAGCCAGCGAACGGATTGTGCAATGGGCAGTCCAATATGCCCAACGCACTGGCCGCCGCAAAATCACGGTGGTACACAAAGCCAATGTGCTACGCGAAACCTGTGGTTTGTTCCGCGAAACTGCACTGCGCGTGCTAAGCGATGCGCCCGATTTACAAGTTGAAGAAATGTTAGTCGATAACGCTGCTTATCAATTGGCGCGTGCTCCCGAGCGCTTTGAAGTGTTGGTCACCACCAATTTGTTTGGCGATATTCTCTCAGATGTAGCTAGCGTTTGGGGTGGCGGGCTTGGTTTGGCAGCATCGGCCAATTATGGCACGCGCACGGCGGTATTCGAGCCTGTGCATGGTAGCGCACCGGATATTGCCGGCCAAGGCATCGCCAATCCCTTGGCAACCTTGAGCGCTAGCGTGTTGATGCTCGAATTTGTGGGCTTGAACAGCTACGCCGAGCGTTTGCAAACTGCGATTCAAGCGGTATTAGCCAATGGGCCATATACGCCCGATCTAGCTGGCGCGGCGACGACTGCCGAAGTAGTGCAAGCCGTGATTGACCAATTTTGATCCACGAAGCGCACGAAGGACACGAAGAGGGTACGAAACCGCGAAGGACGCGAAGAACACGAAAGGGCGAGGGTTCAGGGGTCAGAGATCAGAGGTCAGGGAGTTTTAACGCAGAGGCGCAGAGAGTAAGGCTATAGACCTTTGGCTATTGGAATAATTAACGCCCCTCGCCCGCCGCAGTGGGCGAGGGGTGGGGGGTGAGGGAAATTCTCAATCCCGACCCCTATTCAATAAAGGATTACAAACAATGAGCGCACAATGCCCAGAATGTGAAGCAACGATCGCGTTGGCAGCCGATATTTTGGATGGCGAGATTGTGCCATGCCCTGATTGCGGCGCAGAACTCGAAGTTGTCAGCCTGAACCCAGTTGTCTTGGAATTAGCACCCGAAGTCGAAGAAGACTGGGGCGAGTAAGGGAGTTATGTCAATGCGTGTAGGTATGTTATGTTCCCGAATTCGGGTTGAAGAAAAGCTGCTGATCACTGAGTTTGAGCGGCGCAATGTCCAATTTGAGCGGATTGATGATGATCAGACATGGTTTGATTTGAATGCTTTGCAAGCCAATCGCCAAGTGCGCGAACAATTTCCTGATGTGATTATTGAGCGTTCGTTGCACCATGGCCGAGCGTTGTACACACTCAAAACCTTGAACGATGCTGGTATTCCAACCGTCAATAATTATGATGTGGCATTAACCTGTGGCGATAAATTTTTGACTACCCAAGCCTTATTATGCAACGGCGTGCCATCGCCCCGTTGTTTACTGGCTTACACTCAAGATTCAGCGCTCGAAGCGATTGAAAGTTTGGGCTATCCGGTAGTGTTGAAGCCAGTAATTGGCTCGTGGGGGCGCTTGGTCTCAAAGATCAACGATCGCGAAGCTGCCGAGGCGGTGCTTGAGCATCGCGATACCTTGGGCAATTATCAGCATGCCATTTTCTATATTCAAGAATATGTCAACAAACCAGGTGGTCGCGATATTCGGGCGTTTGTGGTTGGCGATGAGTGCATTGCGGCGATTTATCGCACCAGCGGACACTGGATCACCAATACGGCTCGCGGCGGCCAAGCATCAAACTGCCCAATCACGCCAGCCTTAGCCGATATTTGTATTGGCGCGGCCAATGCAGTTGGTGGCGGCGTAGTTGCAATCGATGTGTTCGAGACTGCCGAAGGTCGTTATTTGGTCAATGAAGTCAATTACACCATGGAATTTCGCAACAGCATCAGCACAACTGGAGTGAATATTCCCGAACGAATTGTTGATTATGTGCTAGCTCAAGCGCAATAGGCGGCGGGCTGTAGCCATTTGAGGTTGTTATGCTTTCAGTTTCGATAGTTGGTGGCTCGGGCTATGTCGGTGGTGAATTGCTGCGTTTATTGTTGGGGCATCCCCACGTCGAGGTGCGTCAGGTCACCAGCGAACGCTTAGCAGGCCAATATGTCTACAGCACTCACCCCAATTTGCGTGGTCGCACGGATTTACGCTATAGCCCGCAAAGCACGTTGGAGCCTTGCGATGTGTTGATTTTGGCCTTGCCGCATGGCTCAGCCGCCAAAAAGATCGAGCATTACGCTGGCCTTGGTCAAGCATTAATCGATTGTTCAGCCGATTTTCGTTTGCGCGACCCCGAAGCCTATAGCCGTTGGTATGGCGAACCTCACCCTGCCCCGCAATGGCTGGAGCGTTTTGTTTATGGTTTGCCCGAATTGTATCGCGAGCAAATTCGCGCAACCCGCTATATCAGCGGTGTGGGCTGTAATGCAACAGCGATTAACTTGGCCTTATTGCCGTTGGTCAAGGCAGGCTTGATCGATCAAACCAAGCCTGTGGTGGCGGAAGTCAAGGTTGGTTCGTCTGAGGCGGGCGCGGTTGCCAACGATGGCAGCCATCATGCCGAACGCTCAGGTGTGGTGCGCTCGTTTGCCCCAGTTGGCCATCGCCACACCGCCGAAATTATGCAAGCCCATGGCCTTGAAAATGTGCATATTTCGATCACATCGGTGGAAATGGTGCGCGGCGCTTTGGCAACCTGCCATGTGTTTACTCAAGGCTCGGTCAACGAACGCGATCTGTGGCGAGCCTATCGCGCTGCCGCTACCGAACAACCGTTTCTGCGAATTGTGCATGATCGCAGTGGCTTGCACCGCCATCCTGAGCCAAAAATCTTGGCTGGCAGCAATTACGCCGATATTGGTTGGGCACTCGATGAGGCGACTGGTCGCGTGGTTGCGCTGTGTGCCCTCGATAACTTGACGAAGGGCGCAGCCGGAACCGCCATCCAATGCTTAAATTTGATGCATGGCTTCGATGAACGCTTGGGGCTGGAGTTTACAGGCTTGCATCCAGTTTAGGCTATGGGTTGATAGTCCATTTCGTTCCCTCACCCCCAACTGCGGCGGGCGAGGGGAGCACTTCTGAAGCGGTTCCCCCTCGCCTCGCGGGCGGGAGAGGGGGTCAGGGGGTGAGGGATAGTAACCATTACATATAACCTTAACCCCCATCCTTCGTGCTCTTCGTGGATCAAATAAGGATCATACACATGCTTGTAATAAAAATTGGCGGGGCAGCGGGGATTGATTATAGCAATCTCTGCGCTGATATTGCCCGACTTGCCGCCCAAGGCCAGCCAATCGTGCTGTTTCATGGTGGCTCAGATGGAGCGAACACGCTTGGTGAGCAGCTTGGACATCCGCCTCGCTTCATTACCTCGCCATCAGGCCACACCAGCCGCCAAACTGATCGGCGCACGCTCGAAATTTTTATGATGGCGACGGCCTTGCTCAATCGCCAATTTGTTGAGCGTTTGCGCGGTTTGGGAGTCAACGCCTTAGGCTTATCGGGCATCGATGGCGGCTTATTACAGGGCACACGCAAAACCAATGTTCGTGCGGTCGAACATGGTCGGGTGCGCGTGATTCGCGATGATTGGACTGGCAGCATCGATCAGGTTAATCGGGGTTTGTTGCAAACCTTGCTGAGCGCAGGCTATTTGCCAGTCATTGCTCCATTGGCGGTAAGCAACGTGGGCGAACCATTAAATATTGATGGTGATCGCGGTGCGGCCAGTGTAGCCGTAGCGCTAGAAGCCGAAACGCTCTTGCTATTGACCAATGTCAGTGGCTTGTATCGCAATTTTCCCAACGAAAGCAGTTTGATTGGTCGCTTGCCGCGAACCGAATTAGCCCAAGCCACCGAAAAACTAGCGCAAGGCCGCATGAAGAAAAAATTGCTGGGCGCACAAACTGCGCTCGACGGTGGCTTGCGCCGCGTCATCATTGGCGATGGCCGCCGTGACCAACCAATTAGCGATGCCCTTGCTGGCCAGGGAACGATCATCGAATAAACGGCTGAGTTGCTAGGAACCAAACCATGACTGAACAACAAGCATTTGCAGATTTAGAAGCTGCCCATAGCGCCGGAGTTTACGCCAAGCGTCCGATTACTTTGGTGCGTGGCAGCGGCGCAACCCTCTACGACGATCACGGCCAAGCTTATCTTGATTGTGGTTCAGGCATTGGGGTTGCCAACATCGGCCATTGTCACCCAACGGTGGTGCAGGCAATCGCCGAGCAGGCCGCAACCCTGACGGTTTGCCCCGAAGCCTTTCATAATGATCAACGGGCCTTATTGCAAGCCGAGTTGGTACAATTATTTCCAGCCGAATTTCAACGGGTCTTTTTGTGCAACAGTGGCACGGAAGCAGTCGAAGCTGCTTTGAAATTTGCGCGCATGGCTACAGGCCGTACCGCGATTGTAGCAACCATGCGTGGCTTTCATGGTCGCACTTTTGGAGCTTTGAGCGCTACATGGGAGAGTCACTACCGCGAGCCATTTATGCCGCTTGTGCCCGATTTTAGCCATATTCCCTACAATAATATCGAGCGTTTGCAAAACGCTATTACTGAGCAAACTGCTGCGTTGATTGTTGAAATTATCCAAGGCGAGGGCGGCATTCGCCCGGCAACCGCTGAATTTTTGCAAGCAGCCCAAACAATTTGCCGCGAACGCGGAGCTTTATTGATTCTCGATGAAGTCCAAACTGGCTTTGGCCGTACTGGGCGAATGTTTGCATTTGAGCATTTTGACTTAGAGCCAGACTTCGTTTGTTTGGCCAAGGCCTTGGGCGGGGGCATGCCAATGGGCGCGGTGGTGATCAACCAGCGAGTTGGCGCATTGGCGACTGGCACGCATGGCTCGACCTTTGGCGGCAACCCTTTGGCGTGTGCAGCGGCGCGGGCTTCGCTGCGGGTAATTCGTGAAGAACAATTGGTCGATCAAACTGCCGAAAAAGGCGATTGGCTGCTCGCTCAATTACGTTCAATCAACTCGCCCAAAATTCGCGAGGTGCGCGGGTTAGGCTTGATGGTGGGCATTGAACTCAAGGAAAAAGTTGCGCCCTATCTACAAAAATTGATGAACCAGCATCAGATTATTGCGCTCAATTCGGGCAGCAATGTGTTGCGCTTGCTCCCGCCGTTGGTGATTAATTGGGCTGAATTAGAACGCTTAGTGGCAACCTTACGCAGCATCTTCGAGGAGCCAAGCGCATGAACGATCAACAAGCTTTGCAGTTAATTGAGGCCATGGTGGCAACACCCAGTGTTTCGGGCGACGAGGCCGCAATCGCCCAATTGTTGGTTGAGCAGATGAATCAACTTGGCTTCGATGCCCATATTGATGCGGTTGGCAATGCAGTTGGCGTGATTGGCGCTGCTGCTGAAACCGTCGTGTTGCTCGGACATATGGATACCGTGCCGGGCAATATTCCAGTCGAAGTGCGCGATGGCGAGCTATGGGGGCGCGGTGCTGTCGATGCTAAAGGCTCGTTAGCCACGTTTATCGCTGCCGCCGCCCGCGCTCATGCCGAACAACGCCTAACCTATCGGGTAATTGTGGTTGGTTGCGTCGAAGAAGAAGTTGCTTCATCCAAAGGTGCGCATTTTGTAGCCCAAACCATGGCTGCGCCACTTTGGTGCATCGTGGGCGAACCAAGCGGCGCAGATCGGCTCACCTTAGGCTACAAAGGCAACTTGCGAGCGCAAATTCGCATCGAGCAAGATGCGGCCCATTCGGCCCACGCCAGCCACACCGCCGCCGAACATGGCTGTGAATTATGGCAAGCGATCGCCCAACATGCTTATTCGATCAACCAAGGTCGCGAACGAGCTTTCGATCAATTGCTGCCAAGTTTGGTAAAAATTGAATCAGGTGGCGATGGCTTGCGCGATTGGTGCGAATTGCTAGTCAATGTCCGTTTGCCGTTAGATCTTGATCCGGCGGCCTATACTGCGATGCTGCAACAACTGCTGCCCAATTATGCCCATTTAAAGGTAAGCGGCGCAACGCCCGCGTTTAGTAGCGAACGCACATCAAGCATTGCGCGGCGCTTTGGGCGGGTGTTTCGCGCCAACGGCCAGCAACCGCGCTATGTGCAAAAAACTGGCACCGCCGACATGAATGTAGTTGGGCCAGCCTGGGGATGCCCAGTTGTCGCCTATGGTCCAGGCGATGCAGCGCTTGATCATACGCCCCAAGAGCGCTTGCCCTTGGCCGAATATTTACAAGCGATCGCGGTATTGACAGCAGTTTTGAGCAACGATTAATTATTCTTGAATTAACTCAAGGCTATTGCCATCGGGATCAGTCACGATTGCCGCTTTGATGCCGCCTGCGCTTGGTGGCGTGACGATCGTGCCGCCATGCTGCACCACTTTTTCGAGCGCTCGGGCTAAATCGGGCACACACACGTGAAATTGCAAGCGGCTTTGCTCAGCGACGACTCCTGCAATCGCATTCGGACAGAGCAATAAGGGAATATTGACCAAAAAACCTTCATACAGCGTGTGCTCGCCATGCTTAATCTTGCGAAAATTAGTAAACAGCACTGAATTATAAAAGGCCGCCATTTGTTCGATATTCGTGGCAGCTAAGGTTAATTGGGTAAACGAAATTGGTGATTGCATCAGCTTCCTCACATAATTGTCTTTTGCTAGTGCCCATGCTACCATAGGCCAAGCCCAAACCACCGTTGGCAGCACCTCACTCTGGCTTCTGCACCCAGCAAGCCGCATCGTACCCACCTGCATGTGGCTTAAATAATCGTTAATTTCACCGTAAAGCGTAGCTTTTAGACTACGCTTGTTTGCTCGATGGCCTAGAGTGGCCTAGTACCGGAGGATACGCGATGTTTAAGGAGTTCAAGGAATTTGCCTTCAAAGGCAATGTTCTCGATTTGGCAATTGGGGTGATTATTGGGGCCGCTTTTGGCAAAATTGTCACAGCACTGGTTGATGTTGTGATTATGCCGATTATCAGCATCATTCTTAGCCTCATTCTCAATGATGTTAATATTGCAACATGGCAATTTTCGATTGGGGCTACACCAATTATGATTGGGGTACTGATCAAAACCATTATTGAGTTCCTAATTATTGCGTTTGTGCTTTTCTTATTTGTCAAAGGCATCAACTCGACCCGCCGCAAGCAAGAAGTCGAAGCACCAGCCGCGCCACCACCAAGCGAAGAAGTGTTGTTGCTACGCGAAATTCGCGATAGCTTACAAAAGTAAAAGCCCTCACCCCAATCCCTTTCCTTACAAGGGTAGGTTTCTGCTACGAACCACGGATAGGCTGGTTC
>NZ_DOPT01000076.1:0-68052 GCF_003512625.1 Herpetosiphon sp.
TTCGAATCCCCTCGGGCCCGCCAGACGATACGGACGTAGAACACTCTACGTCCGTATTTTGTTTTAGCATTGCGAGGATGCTGTGCTCCGCACAAAAATCCGTTTTATTGCAAGTTTGTGGCTTATGGCTGGGCTAATTGGCATTGCTGCGCTGGTTAATCTGCTGTGGCAGCCATTTTCATGGGCCTTGCTGTTGCAAACCATTGTCCATAGCTGCGTTGCCGGATTAATCGCGACCTATGGTTTGGCGGTTCGATCAACCCCAAACCACCATCATCGCTATCGCCGGAGCCTTGGCGATATGCTGGGCTTGCGCTTTAGCTGGATGCCTTGGCATGTTGCGCGTTTGGCCTATGGCTTGGTCTTAGTTGGCTGTGTGGCGGGGCTTGGGGTCGTTCTACTGGTTCTAATCGGCTAAAAACTATGGCTCAATCTTGGTTCATAAGATTGATGGTTGATGATACAATACTGCTATGCGACGGATACCACTGATTTACCAGATTTTAATCGGCAATAGTGCAATAGTTTGTTTGGGCGCAATCGCTGGCACGGCGATCACACGCCGCTTAGCAACGACCGAAGGCTTGACCTTAACGGTTGTTTTTTCGTTGATCGGGGTTGTGCTGAGTGTTGCAGTCAATTATGCAGTTTTGCGCGTAGCACTACGCCCGCTCACCAATCTGCAAATTGCCGCCGAGCGCGTGACCGACGGCGATTTGAGCGTGCGTGTGCCCCAGCCCAGTGCTGGCGATACCCAAATTGCCCAACTTTCGCAAGCTTTCAATGCAATGCTTGACCAAGTTGAGGATGACACTCGCGCCATCGAGCGTTCACGCGCCTTGACCGAGCGCCTAACCCAGCAAGTGATCAACGCGCAAGAAGAAGAACGGCGGCGGATCGCCCGTGAATTGCACGACGATACGGCGCAAGCCTTGGCAACCTTGGTGATCTATGCTGAAACTGCCGCGCAAAATCCCCAAGCCCAAGCGGTGCGCGAACGGCTGATTGGCTTGCGCGATTTGGCTGGTACGACCCTCGAAGGCGTGCGCACGATCATCGCCGATTTACGTCCATCGCAGCTTGATGACCTTGGTTTGGCCGCCGCCGTGCGTGCTCAAGCCGCCGAACGTTTAGCCCATCGCGGAATTCGGGTTGATGTGCAAGTTCGTGGCGAGGAGCGCCGCCTCCCATCAGCCGTCGAAACCGCGCTCTATCGCATGCTGCAAGAAGCATTTAGCAATATTGTGAAACATGCCCAAGCCTCGTATGTCGAGGTCGATATCGACCTAACTAATCCCAAAATTGTACGAGCGCGGGTTGAAGATAATGGCGTTGGCTTTGACCCCAATACAATTAACCCTGAACGTGATGGCCGTGGAGTTGGCATGTTTGGGATGTATGAGCGGGTCAATCTTCTCGGTGGAACGATGGCGATCGATAGTGCACCTAGCATTGGCACTGAATTAACGATCACAGTTCCCTTGGAGCCAGCAACCCAAGCCAGCGCCGCCTAAAGGATTGTGCTATGGCAATTGCCGAAATAACAATTTTATTGGCCGATGACCACGCTGTGATGCGTGATGGTGTGCGCATGGTTTTGGAAGCTCAGCCCGATTTTCGGGTGATTGGCACTGCCAACGATGGAACAGAGGCGGTTGATCTGGCTGATGCCCTGCATCCCGATTTAGCAGTGTTGGATATTGCGATGCCTGGCATGAATGGCTTGGCCGCCGCCCGCGAGATTCGTAGTCGCTCGCCCGAAACCAAAGTGATTTTTTTGAGTATGCACGAAGGCGAGGAATATCTCAAGGAAGCTTTGCGAGCTGGCGCAACTGGCTATGTGCTCAAACGTGCTGCTGCGACCGAGCTAGTTTCAGCGATCCGCGCTGTGCAACGTGGCGATTCATACCTCGACCCCGCTTTGATTGCCAAACTCAACCAGTTGGGTGATAGCGATACCGTCAAGCTAGCCGATCTCACTGATCGCGAATTAGAGGTTTTGAAATTGGTTGCTGAGGGCTTGACCAATCGTCAAATTGCCGCCCAATTAGTCATTAGCGTAAAAACTGTGCAAAGCCATCGCACCAATATTATGGAAAAGCTTGATTTGCATGATCGCACCGATCTGGTTAAGTATGCAATTCGCCGTGGCATGATCGAACCCTAAACCTACGCCGAGAGATGAGAGATTAAGGTTGCCCACCAGCAGCACTAGTAACTTGACATATCGATACTCTAGTGCTATTGTAGCGCCGACATAACGGCTTTAAGTGAAATTTAACTTCTGCATCAACCACCCATCCTTCACACTCCATACCTGATGCCCAACCTTGCTGAATTGCTCCGCGCAGAGCATTCAAAAACCAAGCTGTTATGCCAAACATCCCCAATCTGGCTTCCGTTAATCGAGGAGGTGTATGGATTTTCGCTTGGAAGGATATCCCCGTTAATCTCCCCATCGAATGTTCGCTGTCTAGGGCACACACAATTTGGGTTGAATTTGTTGTTGCAATGAAGGAGCAACACGATGTCAAACACACCCATGCCATCACAGCATTCCACCGTTGTCTCGCAATCCACAATTTGGAAGGTCATCATTGCATCGGCTTTGGGTACCATGATTGAATGGTACGATTTCTACATTTTTGGCAGTCTTGCTGCGGTCATTGCGACAAATTTCTATCAGTCGGGCAACGAAACGGCGGCCTTGCTGGAAACCTTTGCCACCTTTGGGGCGGGCTTTGCGGCGCGACCGTTCGGGGCACTGGTGTTTGGGCGCATTGGCGATATTGTTGGGCGCAAATATGCCTTTTTGGTCACGTTGCTGATCATGGGCGGCGCAACCACGGTCATTGGGATTTTGCCCACCTATGCCTCAATTGGCATCCTCGCCCCGATCATTTTGGTGATTATTCGGATCATCCAAGGTTTGGCGCTTGGTGGTGAATATGGCGGTGCGGCGGTCTATGTCGCTGAACATGTTCCCGACCATAAGCGCGGTTTTTACACCAGTTTTATTCAAATTACCGCCACGCTTGGCTTATTTATCTCGTTGCTGGTAATTTTGATTGTACGAACCTCGATGAGCAAGGCAGCCTTTGATAGCTGGGGCTGGCGGATTCCCTTCTTGCTCTCAATTGTCTTGGTGGGTGTTTCAGTCTACATTCGCTCGAAGATGAGTGAATCGCCGTTGTTTACCAAACTCAAACATGCAGGCAAAACCTCGAAAGCTCCGCTTAAAGATAGTTTTGGCAATCGGCGCAATTGGAAAGTGATTTTGACGGTGTTGTTTGGAGCCGCTGCGGGTCAAGCAGTAATCTGGTATACCGCTCAATTTTACGTGAACTCGTGGCTCAAAACCCAAGCCAAAGTGCCAGCTAACACCGTTGATACAATCGTGGCGATTGCTTTGTTCTTAGGCATGCCGTTTTTCGTCGTCATGGGAGCGCTTTCAGATAAATGGGGGCGCAAAACGGTGATGATGGCAGGCAATTTAATCGGTGCAATTGCGATTTATCCCGCCTTTATGGCCCTGAAAGCGGCGGCTGGTCCAATTACTCCGGCGGTTCTCGATGAAGCTGGAAAGGTTATCACGCCTGCGGTCGCCAACAATCCTAACACCGTTCTACTCACCTTGATCATTTTTGGGTTGGTGTTGTGTGTTTGTATGGTGTATGGCCCGATTGCGGCCTTTTTGGTGGAATCGTTTCCTGCCAAAATTCGCTATACCTCGGTTTCACTGCCCTATCATGTTGGCAACGGCTACTTTGGCGGTTGGTTGCCCTTTATCGCCACAGCAGTGGTTAGTAGTACCGGCAATATCTATGCTGGCCTATGGTTTCCAATTGCCATCGCTTTGTTGACCTTTGTGGTTGGGATGGTCTTGCTCAAGGAAACCAAGGATAATTCGCTGCATGAAGAGGCTAGCGATAACCCAATGGCGACTGAAATGGATTTAATTGCCCAATCATAATTATTGGAATAGCTTTTTCTCTTTCGCATGCCCATTTCCAACGGGCAATCACTCGATCGAACGCCCTTCTCCCACCAAGTGGGAGAAGGGTTGATACTGCAAGTCTCCCTAGTGAGCAACTTTGGCATTCAGTGGAACCGGGACCATTACTGTGCCTTGGGCAAAGTTGCGAATTAATACCCGCGCCTCTTCTGGTGGTAATGCTTTGGAATACCACCAGCCTTGACCAAAATCGCAACCCATTTCGATCAACATCTGGGCAGTTTGGGCATCTTCCACGCCCTCAGCGACCACGGCACAACCCAACGATCGTGCCATCAAGCTAATTAACTGGGCGATTGAGTGCTTGCTGGCTCCGCTTTCGGGCTGAATAAACGTCCGATCAATCTTTAAAACATCGATTGGGGCACTATGCAACAAACTGAGCGAGGCATAACCAGTGCCAAAATCATCGATATGCACTTGCACGCCCAAATCATGCAATTCGTGCATCACTTCGACCGCACGATTACTTTGCATCATCACGCCTTCTGTAATTTCGGCGCACAAATGCCGTGCAGGCATGCCAGTTTCAGCTAAAATGCTTTGAACTTGCTGAATCAGATTGGCTTGGAAAAATTGGCGATGGGTAAAATTAACGCTCAATTCCAAGGGTGGATGAAACTGAAATTCGTTTTGCCAAGCACAAATTTGTTGGCACGATTCGCGTAACAACTTCCAGCCAATTTGGGCTAAAATCCCAGTTTCTTCGGCAATGGCAAAAAACGAGGCTGGGCCAATCACGCCTTGAGTTGGGTGATTCCAACGCAACAACGCCTCAAAGCCCGATAACTCGCCCGTGGCTAGTTTGATAATTGGCTGATAGTGCAAGCACAATTCGTCACGCTCAACTGCGCGGCGTAATTCGACCTCAAGTTGCAATGTACGCAAGGCCTCAACATGCATCTCTTCGTCAAAGACGGCGCGACAACCACGACCTTGCGATTTAGCCCGATACATCGCGCTATCCACATCGCGCAACACTTCGTGATAATGCTTGTAATGATCGTCAATCACCACAATTCCAATGCTGGCTGCGGTAAACACTTTATAGCCATCAATATGATATGGCTCGGCAACCACACTTAATAAACGATCGGTAACTCGTAGAACATCATGGATATCATTAACGCCATCAAGCAAAATGGTAAATTCATCGCCGCCCAGCCGTGCTACTAAATCATGGGAGCGAATACAACGCTCTAAGCGTTGACCAACTTGAATTAATAATTTGTCGCCAACAATATGGCCTAAACTATCATTGATAATCTTGAATCGATCAAGATCGATAAATAGTACGGCATGATGATGGTGTAAATGATAATGATCAAGAATATATTGCAAACGATTGATAAAAACATTCCGATTGGCCAAGCCAGTTAGGGCATCGTGCAAGGCTTGATGGCGAATATGCTCCTCAGCTGCATCAAGATCGCGCATATCACGCAGCACTAAGACAATTCCAGCAATCGCTTCATCTTCTTCGCGAATTTGCGAAATACTTGGCGCAACCACAAATTTAGCTTGATCGTTCACCAGAATCTGGCGTGGTAATAACATATGATGATTAGCTTGTTGGATTAAATAGGGCAAATCAAATTGATAGGTTATTTTGGTTTCGCGATCAAGGAGCTGAACTACATCGCCTATAAATTGGCCAATTAATGCATCATTCGGTCGATTTAACAAGCTACTGGCGGTCGGATTGGCAAATTTAATCAAGCCATAGATATCTGTTGTAATAATTGCATCATCAACGCTGTTTAAGGTGCTTGAATATAAACGTTCCATGCGCCGCAAGCGCTGATCCACGCGATGGCGATACAAACCCATTTCGATGGCACTCAGCAAATCACGATCTTCAAATGGTTTGACCAAGTAGGCATACGGTTCGGTTGCCTTGGCGCGACTCAAGGTTTCCGAGTCAGAGTAGGCGGTAAGATAAATAATCGGCAAGCCATAACGTTTTTGAATCTGTTCGGCAGTGCTGATGCCATCAAGTTGGCCTTGCAAGTGAATGTCCATCACGATCAAATCGGGGCATTGTTCGGCAATAAATTCGAGCGCGGCCTCACCGCAACTAAAACTGCCAATCACGTTATAGCCCGCCGCCTTGAGTGCTTGCGCCATATCCAAGGCCACAATTACTTCATCTTCAACAATGACAATGCTTGCTTTACTCATATGCTGGTCCTTTATTTACGTGGAATTGTTAACTTAAACACAGTGCCATCCGTTGAAAGCTGCTGAATCGAGGCACCAAGTTGGCGAATCAGGGCATGCACTAATTCAAGCCCCATCGAGTTGGATGGTTGACGATCAGTTGGCATCCCAATGCCGTCATCGCCAATTTCTAGCTCTACAAACTGCTGATCATAGCTGCCCTTCAACCAAATCAGGCCGGTCTCTTGGGCGACAAAGGCATGTTTGAAACTATTCGTCAGAAGTTCATTGATAATTAATCCTAGCTGAATCGTTGTATCAGTATTCAGATTGACTGGCTCAATCTGGATATTAATTGAAAGTGTTGGGCGATTCGTATGCGAACGGCGGAAAAATTGCACAAGGTGTTTGATATATTCGGCTAAATCGATATACCGTAAATCTGATGAACGATACAATTGTTCATGGACTAATGCCATTGCATGAATGCGGCTTTGGCTTTCGAGAAAACGATCGCGGGTATTTGGATCGCTAATTTGGCGAGCTTGTAAATTGAGCAAGCTTGAAACAATTTGCAAATTGTTCTTGACTCGATGATGAATTTCTTGCAAGAGCACCATTTTTTCTTCCAATGATGCTTGCAATTGTTCACGATGCGAATAGAGCTCGCTGACATCTTGCAATGCCGATAGAATTGAGCTGGCATACCCAGTTTCATCAGTTTGAAATACGGTATCATAGCCAATAATCCAGCGCCATTGGCCATCGCGATGCTTAATGCGAAAGCGATTTTGAATAATTGTACCTGGCTTGGACGTATATAAACTTGGCAAATAAGCATCAATTTGGATCAAATCATCAGGATGAATTAAGCTACGTAAATCCATTTCTTGCATTTCGAGCATTTCGTTTGTCCCATACCCAAGCATTGATTCTAATGAGCGATTAATATAGGTTATTTGATTGAGCTTTACATCATATTTATAGACAATACAGGGAATCGAAGCATTAATTTGCTCAACAAGATGCTTACTTTCTTCCAACGATTGCTGAAGATTACGACTTGCGGTGATATCTTCGAGCACAAAACAAAAACGTTGGCCGATTGGTGAAGCGGTGTTAACCGGGCCAATTGTCGCAGTATAGATAATGTTCGAATCGAATGGATCGTTATAGTCAAAGCGTTCTGGCTGACCTTTCGTTCGGCTACGTTGAAAATATTGAATCCAACGATCAATATCTGCTTGAGGTATTCCAAGCTGGCTCATCGTCATTTCAGCATAGCTAGCTGCAAGTTGCCATTGCTTAACCGTCATTGTATTAGCAGTCAGCAAGACTAAATCAGCCTCAGGCGTAATTTCAACCACCCCCATCATTACGGGAGTGCTAGCATAAAAACTACGCAATAAGGCTTGGCTCTCGACTAAGGCCTCTTCGGTTTTACGTCGCCGATCGAGTTCACGATTAAGCTGTACATTCTTATTTGATAACTCATTTGTGCGTTCTTCAACCTGTTCTTCTAAACGACGAACCATCAGCATTAATGCCTGCTCTTGTTCACGCAACTCAGCATATAAACGAGTTTGTTCGAGTGCTTCAACAAAACGGGTGCCAATATCACGCGCAATCTCAAGATCTTCTTGCATAAATGGCAAATTGATGTGAGTACGCAATAAACTTAATATGCCAACTGGATGTTCGTTCCAATAGAGACCAACCATTAGCACACTGTGTAATTTATATTCACCTAATAGCGGTTGAAATTCGCTTGCTTCAAGTAGCAATTGATGCTCATAGATGTTTAATGCTAAGGGTTGATTAGAAATAAGCACTTGATAGCGTAACGAATCAGGTGCGAGTTGATCAGCCCATTCTGCCGACATTCGATAGAGTTGGGTACGATAATCGGTTTGTTGATGATGAAAAATCTCTTGCTGAATCTGGCTGGGTTGGCTCATACTCAGGATTTGAATCATACAGCCATCGCTAAAATGCTGGCACAAATGCTTACTCAACGCCATGAGCATGCGATCCAAATTCAAGCCAGTGTGAGCCAAAATATGCGACGATTCGCTCATCATCTGCATGCGCTGGTAGGCTTGCACCTCGTATTCGCGGGCATAGCGAGCATCCAAATGCAGGCTGAGATTGGCAATTGCTTGCGCTACCATGACATACAGCGGATGTTCGCTGGGTGGGCTAGCCTCGGCTACTTCGAGCACAACAATGCCCCACAAACGACCATAGGCTCGCAAAGGAATCAGCCACACAGGTTCGTTCGTGCTAGGCAGCGGTAAACCAAATTCAGTTGGTTTAGCCAAGCGTTGAGGAGCCAAAAGCGCCTGCGGAGCACTGAAATAATACTGTTCCAGCCAGGCCAAACGGGTTGCTTGAGCTAAAAGTTGATAGCGGTCTGCTTGGCCGAGCACAAAACCTTGCAGCAATGTTTTCGGATCGGTGGGAATAAATAGCAGCCAAGTGGTCAGATGAGTCAGCCAAGGTTTAAAATAGTGGGGCAGGCTTTCGCCACCTAAACTTTCATTGGCAACCAAGGTTACAAACTGATTGAGCGCCAATTGCCAAGGCGTAGCTGGTTGGCCTAGGGCGATAGTTGGCACAGCATCGGCATCAGATTGTTGCAGAAAACTCATGCAGCTACCACCTTTCATAATCGGCCAATTGCGCAAGGCAGATCATAGCAAGGCTTCACAGGTTCGTCAGGATGACTAGCGCCTTATTTGGAGGGTAGACATCTGGTCTACCCTGCTTCACCATGGTTCTACCACTCACCCCGTACAAATGGGATCAACACAGCATTCACCTCATTGGGCGCTTCTTGTTGTACCCAATGGCTCACATCGCTCAGGTAGCGGATGCGTAAATCGGTCACATAACGTTCAGTGCCGTAGGTCAATTCTTGGCCCAGTGCCGTATCAGCAGTGCCCCAAATTAACAACGTTGGAACATGAATATGATGGGTCGATAATTGACGGAGATAGCGCGAGCCTTGGCGGATATAGGCTCGATACCAATTAATCATCGCTCGTAATGCCCCGGGCCGGCCCCAAGCCTGATGATAGACCTGAATATCTTCAGCGCTAAATACCCCAGGCCGTTGCACCGCGCCAGTTAAGGCTTTGGTCAGCACTTGAAAGTTGTTGCGTTTGGCCGACCACTCAGGCAAATGGGGTATTTGAAAGGCAAACATATACCACGAACGCAGCATTTGGCGCGGGTTGGTCAAAAGACCTTTGGCCATGAGCAGCGGATGCGGCACATTCATAATGACCAAGCGTTCAAGATAGCCATGATAGCGCATGGCAAACATCCACGCTACGGCTGCGCCCCAATCGTGGCCGACAATTGTCGCTCGCTCAAAGCCCAAATGCTCGATGAGCGCCCGTACATCATCAATTAATAGATCAATTGTGTAGTGCTGCCACAACGCTGGCTTATCCGAGATGTTGTAGCCACGTTGATCGAGTGCAACGACCGTGTGGGTTTCGGCCAAAGCTGGAATTTGATGCCGCCACGAATACCAAAATTCGGGAAAGCCATGCAATAGCACCACCAACGGCCCGCTACCAGCTCGTACATAATGCAAATTAAGCCCATTGATCAAGGCTGTTGCATGTTCAAGTTCCATTAATCATCCTCTTTTTTCAATAATGATTCGCGGGCATTGGCGGCTTTGGCTGCGAGCAAACGCAAGGCATATTCGGTTTCTGAGTCGTTATGCAAGTGGGCAGGCTTCATCAACAGACCAGCCATTTGCTGCAAATGCGCCAATTCGGCTGGGTTTTTGGCTTCAATCGCTTGGGCAATTGCTTGACGCAAGTGTTGTTGAATAAACTCAATAGTTAACATGATTAAGCTCCTTTCACAGCCTGCGCTAAATGAGCAAAGCGTTGGGCATTGGCTGAATCATCGGCCTGCTGGGCTAGATCGGCCAAAAATTCACATAAACGCTGCATCTGGCGCAACTCAATCTGGCCCCCATCAAGCGTTTTACGGGCAATCAAGGCCTCGGCATACTCGTAAATAGCATCAATCGATAAAGCCATCATCAACCTCCATAAAAATTGGGCTTATAGAGTTGCCTAAAAAGTATCACTATGGAAGAACGATTCAATGATTTTCTTCCATAATCGACCTTTTAGGGGGTGCAGGGGGATGAAAACCTCCTGCGTTTCCCGCCTTGAGGCGGGACGGAAGGGTGGTGATCTTGCTGAAATGAGGATTGTGAAAATCTATCAACCCTATCCATAAATACAGATAGATTGTTAATTGAGGATTGCTGCCATCATTGAAACTTCTGTGTTAGACTGTGCAACAGTTGCTCATAGCATAGCGTAGCATACAGCAGGAAATGGTGCTGAGCCTAAGGAACCATAGATATGAGTATAGCAACCGAGCGAACGTTGTGTCCAATCTGTGGCACCGATAATCGCAATGATGCCAAATTCTGCCAACAATGTGGCAATAATATAGTTTTGAACAATCGCTATCGCATCACCCGTGCCATCAAAGAGGGCGGCATGGGCGCGGTGTATGCTGCTACCGATCAAAGTGGTAAACGCTACGCGCTTAAATCATTGATCGATCGGTTTAACGATAAGGCCGAACGTGATGAAGCGATTGAACGATTTAAAGAAGAAGCTTCGATTCTGCGTGAATTGCAGCATCCGCAAATTCCCCATGTGTATGGCGATTTCTTGCATGGTGGGCGCTACTACCTCGCGATGGATTTTGTCGAGGGCGACGATTTAGAAGATTTGCAGCGTCACCAAGCCAACGAGCAATTCGATGAACCAACCGTGTTGCACTGGGCCGAGCAAATTGCCAATGTACTTGATTATCTGCACGAACGGCGTTTGATCTATCGCGATGTCAAACCATCCAATATTATGATCGAACGTAAAACTGGCAATGTTAAAGTTGTTGATTTTGGGATTGCCAAATTGTTTCAGCCCAACGAGCGCGGCACGTTAATTGGTACGCCTGGCTATTCGCCGCCTGAGCAATATCAAGGCCAAGCCACGCCGCAATCGGATATTTACGCCTTGGGCGCGACTTTGCATCATTTATTAACAGGCCGCGATCCACGTGATGAAGCGCCGTTTTCCTTTCCACCAGTGCGCCAGCTTGCGCCCAAGGTTTCGGCGGCCACTGAGCAGGCTATCAGCAAAGCCTTGGAAATGGAAATTAGCAAGCGTTGGAAAAGTGCCGCAGCGTTCCGTGCCGCCTTGCCATTAGAATCATTGCACAAACCCAAACCAAAGCCCAAGCCTCAACCGCAAGCAACGGTGATTCTGGAGCAAAAACCGCAAAAACCAGCGATGGCCGCTAGCGTTGGGGCGATTCCGCAACCGCAAAAGGCTGCGCCAACCAGTAGCACCAAGCCCAAACCCAAGCCCAAAAGCCAGCCTTTGCCTGCCAAACCTAAACCAGCCGCCAAGCCGCAAAAGCGCTTTCGGCCATGGATTCCCCTACTAACAATTATAATTGTCGGGGTGTTGTTGGCGCTCGGCATTCCAGGCATGGATCAAAAGATTTTGAATTTGTTCAACTCAAGCACTACTACCAGCGTTACGCCAATTCCACAGGCGGCAACCACCCGCTGGGTTGAGCGCAATATTGTAGTGAGTGTTGCTGAAGGCACAAACGATACCGAGATTGCCAATCAACTGAAACAGCAATATCGCCAAGCAATAGTTGCCGAATTTGGCAATACTGCTAAAATCAACGAGGCATTGATGACCTTTGTGGGTGGAAATCCCCGCAATATCGGCACTGATGCTAGTGGTATCCGCTACGAAGTAACAATTCGCGCCTCGGTTGCCATTCCTAAGCCCTAATCCGCACGAGGAAGTTGCAGACATTTATGCTAAAGCCCCTCTACATTTCGCCGCTCGGCAAGGGCGGCGTTGATATTGGCATTCAAAATATCACCCGTTCGATGCAACGAGCTGGCCATCAACCAAGTTTACGCCGTTTATCGCACTTATTTAATTTTGCCCCGATGGCCGCGAAATTGGCGCTGGGCCGCAATTGGTGGCAAGGCCATGATCTGGTTCAGGCGCGTTCACGCTGCGCATGGGCGTTACGCGCACCTGGTTTGCCATTGGTGACGACGGTGCATCACATCGTGACCGACCCATTGCTTCAGCCCTATAGCTCACCGCAACAACGCTTGTTTTATCGCTTGGTTGAAAAAACCTACGATGGCTTATCGGTACGCTTGGCTGATGAAGTGATTTGTGTCAGCCGTTACACGCAGGAGCAAACCCGCCTGACCTACGGCGACCGCCCGACCACCGTGATTTACGATGGGATTGATACCGAAGTTTTTACCCCAGCCCCAGATTTTCAGCGCACCAACGATTTGCCTGAGCATCCCGCACCGATTCGTTTGCTGTTTGTTGGCAATCGCACGCGGCGCAAAGGCTTTGATCTGCTGCCAAAAATTATGGATCAACTGGGGCCGCAGTATGTGCTGTATTACACCGAGTCGTTTCAAGGGGTGCAGGCAGCGCCGCCGCATCCGCAGATGGTGCGGATTGGCACGCCCGACCGTGATGGTTTGATTGCGGCCTATCGTTCCTGTGATGTATTGTTGTTTCCGGCGCGAGTTGAAGGCTTTGGAATTGTTGCAGCCGAGGCGGGAGCTTGTGGCAAGCCTGTCATTACCACCAACGCCTCAGCGCTGCCCGAAGTGGTTAATCATGGCGAAACGGGGCTGCTCTGCGAATTGGATAATGTCCAAGCCTTTGTTCAAGCCATCCAAGAGTTGGGCGAAGATCCAGCACGGCGTTTGCAGATGGGCCAAGCCGCCCGCGAACGCGTGGCCAGCAATTTTGGCTACGATGTCTTGGCGCGAGAACTAGCGGCGGTTTACCGTCGCGCCTTATTTGGCACTGCCTAGTTAAGCGTATGAATCAAGGGTTTCGCTCTTATTGCAAAACCCTTGATTTAGATTTCATCACTGAATTATTTCAAGCCATTAATTGCCTTTTTAGGGGGTGCAGGGGGATTAAAGCCCCCGGCGTTTCCCGCCTTGAGGCGGGACGGAAGGGTGGTGATTGGTTAAGCATCGTGCATAACTTTAGAATTTCTATACCTTAATGAATGATCGATTTTATTTGTTTGGGGCAAACCATGCGCGAGTTTTATCACGCGATAAATACCAAATAATTACCATACTAATTATTATCGAAATAGTTTGTGCTAGTTCTGGCTCATAATCAAATAAAAATCGTGAACTCCAATATAAAACCACAATAATTAATTCTAAGATAACCGCAAGGTTTCTCATTTTTTCACGAAAACCAAATAGCCCTTGGACGATTTTGATATGTAAAAATGTAAAAGCCCCACTAACTAGCACCATAAAGCCATATGGCAGCAAATAGCCTGGCTGCAGATCAAGAAATCTCAGTACAAAAATCAACATCATCCCGCCCGCAAAGGTCGCTCGTGCTGCAAATATAAAACCAATCAACATAATTCCCAATGGTTTTTTGCCATATTTTACTTGCTGAATCTGTTGCATACTTACTATTCCTCGTTGTTTTTATCAATATTCAAGCACTAATTTATTTCTGGCTGAAATACCTCCATTATTTCCGGTTGCTGCAAATAATGAATAATGAGATAACTTATTGCTATCACCGCAGCATCAATCCAAAAGTACCAATTGGATTGAGCCAGACTGAACCCAGCCAACCCAATCACTGTCCAATCCCACCAAATTGTGGCATTTCGTGCGAAAGGGTATTTTTTGAGTAGGCCTACTCCGAGCAAGCTATGAATTGTGATGGCAACACCAATCGCTCCGATAAATACCAACGCCAACCAATGATCTGTTTGAAGCCAATGTTGTAGCAAATCTACGCCTGTACTACCCCCACTTAGCGGGTCAACTATGCCTGATCCTTGTTGTAAGGCCCAAAATAGGGCATAGCAACCAAAGAGTGCAGTGGCAAATTGGTAGCCAGCAATCAGTTTGATTGGTAAGGGATTTGGCTTTAATGATGGGACAAAATAGCCTCGTAGCATGGTTCTCACTCCTCTGGCTTATAGCTTTATTAGGCTTCGTAGAAATAATCTAAAGTTTCAGTTCGGCGTAAATACCAGATAACTGCAATGCTGATGCCGATTGAAACCAAATCTGATAATGCAAGGCTTCCTGTTAGCAGATCAAAGGCTGAAAGCGCCAAGGCCAGAAATTCAAGGAAAACCCCTAGTCGGCGGGCACGCTCACGTTGTTTGAAAATGCCCCAAGTAACCCGCGCATAAAGCACGGTTATGCCAGCATAGGCCAATACCAGCAGTAATGGGATGAAGAAGTCTGGCCCAAACCATGTTTTCAACTCGAACCCAAGCAAGATGGTTAATCCGGCCATCAGCAATGTGCCTAAGCCATATCGCACACCAACGAGCTTGAGTCCAAGCGGGGCGGGCAATTTGGTTTGCTGTTTATTAACGGGAACCGTATACATATTCTCTCCCTTTCAGATTAATTGTTCGCAGGTTGATACGCACGATCTGCTTAATGGTTGCACAACGCTACAAGCTTTTGGCGGGTGAGATACCACAGGCAAACCCAGCTTACGACCCAATCAATCAGCCCAAACCACGACATGTTCCATAACCAACCAATGATCCGTAGCACTTCAAGTATCACCGCAGTTCGGCGGGCTTCGGATTTGCGCTTGATCAGTCCATTGCCAACCCAAGCCAGCAGCCAAGCAATCGTGCCAAACAACCCGCCCATAAACAGCCATAGCCCTAAATCAAAGGCTGCACTGTTCTTGATGAGCGGGTAGACCGTTGTTGCCGCGCTGAGGTAATAGCGCCAACCAATTAACTTAAGTCCCAAAGGCGTTGGGCTAAAAAGTGATGCTGAATGATCTAGTTGCATCGTGTTTATCCTCTCTCATACAATAAGTCGTAATTCAATACGCCGCCGATCGGCATGTTGTTGGCAGATCGGCGGCTTAAGGTTAAGCAATCGGGCGTAAATAGTGCACGCTGAATAGGTTTTGGGGGTCTGTCCAAACCTCGGCTACCGCAAGTTGGGCTTGGGCTGCCAAAGCGGCAAATTCTTGCAGATGATATTTGTAGGAGCATTCAGTCCAAATTGGCTCGCCACGGCGAAAGTCAATTTGCTGATCGCCAATCCACACCGTTTGATCATGCAAACTGACTAAGTGCATTTCGATTCGGCCTTGAATTGGGTTGTAGCAGGCATAATGGCGAAAGTTGGCTAGCGCGAAATTGGCATCAAGCTCACGATTAATTCGCGCCAGCAGATTGAGATTAAATGCTGCAGTCACTCCGGCTGTATCGTTGTAGGCTGCATGCAACAGGCTCGGATCTTTTTTGAGATCAACGCCAAGCAGCACGCCACCATCAGGCAAGCACAGCTCCCGCATCATTGTTAAAAAGCTCAACGCTTCGTCAGGGTGAAAATTGCCAATTGTCGAGCCTGGGTAAAACACCACTGTGCGACCAACTGAGCGTTGAGCCTGGGGCAAACTCAAGGGCTGAGTGTAATCAGCACATATTGGCAAAATTTCGATTGCTGGATAGCGCTCGGCTAAATCTTGGCTGGCGGCGAGCAAATGTTCGCGTGAAATATCAATTGGCAGATAGGCCGCTGGTGCTTCAAGTTGATCGAGCAGCAAACGGGTTTTGCGGCTGGCTCCGCTGCCATATTCAACTAACCGGACATCAGGCCCAACCCAGTGGCGAATTGCAGGCATGGCTTGCTGCAAAATTGCCAGCTCAGTACGGGTTGGGTAATATTCGGCTAATTCACAAATGGCATCAAAAATCTGCGAGCCTTCAGCATCGTAGAAAAATTTACAGGGCAAGGTTTTGATTGGTTGACGCAAGCCCTCAAGCACTTCGCTGCGGAAGCAGGCTATGGTGGGGGCGGCATCAAGCAAGCGTACTTTGGCTACTTGTTGAGTTTCGCTCATGCTTCACCATCTGCTGCCAAGCGCAAGCCACTAAATTGCCAACGGGCATCGGGTGGGAAGAAATTGCGATAGGTCAGGCGGGCATGGGAGCGCGAGGTGGCACATGAAGCGCCGCGCAAAACATATTGCCCCGACATAAATTTGCCATTGTATTCGCCTAGTGCGCCTGCTGCTGGCTGAAACCCAGGATATGGCGAGTAGGCACTTTGGGTCCATTGCCAAACTTCGCCAAACATTTGTTGGGGCAAAGTGCTATTATCGAGATTGAGCGCTGTTGGGTGATAGCGGCCTGCATCAGCGTATGATCCATCGAGCGGCACGGTTTGGGCTGCCAACTCCCATTCGGCTTCGGTGGGCAAGCGCTTGCCCGCCCAACGGGCAAAAGCATCGGCTTCATAATAGCTGAGATGACAAACAGGCTCGGCTAGATCAAGCGGTCGCAAACCACCAAGCGTCATCTGCTGCCACACCCCATCGAGTTGCTCCCAATACAGCGGCGCAGTCCAGCCAGCATCTTCGCGGGTGTACCAGCCTGATGAGAGCCACAAATCTTGGCGGGCATAGCCAGCATCTTCGATAAACGCCAAATATTCACCGTTGGTGACAAGCCGTGAGGCCAATTTGAAACTGTGTACAAATTGGCGATGACGCGGCGATTCATTATCGAAGGCAAAACTTTGACCTTCATAGCCAAGCCAAACAATGCCTTCGGGATAGCTGAGCCAACGCAATGGTGCGGCAGGCTGTTGGTTGCTTGGGGCAAATTCACGGTAGGCTGGGCGCAAGGGGTTTTCTGAAAAAACATGCTTGAGGTCAGTCAACATTAATTCTTGATGCTGCTGCTCGTGATGAATCCCCAAATCGAGAATTGGCTCCCAACGGGCAAAGGTTTCGGCATCCATCGCAATCAACAAGGCCAACATCTGCTGATCAACATAGGCACGGTAGCGGTAGGTTTCCTCGACGGTTGGCCGCGAAATCAAGCCACGTTTGGGGCGACAATGGCGTTTGCCGAGCGTTACATAATACGAATTAAAGAGGTAAGCATATTGAGGGTGTAAGGTTTGGTAGTTGGGCACGGCTTGGGTCAGTACAAACGTTTCAAAAAACCAACTGGTATGGGCAAGATGCCACTTGGTTGGGCTAACATCAGGCATCGACTGAATCACATAATCTTCGGTTACAAGCGGCTCACAAAGATACTCCGAGAATTGGCGCACTGTCTGATAGTGTTCAATCAAACGAGCTTGGCGGGCTTGCACAGGCATCGCTGAAAGCGACGAATCCATCAGTGTCTCCATCGACTGCATCCTTTGCTATTGCCCCAAAGTACACACACTCAAGGGCGGCGGGTGACGAACAGAGGTCAGTTGGTCGATAACCAACATGAGGCAACTCTTGGTGTCGCGACGCGATAAAAGGTGGGATGAGTGCCAAATAAACGGCGTTGTTATGGCAGCCGGCAATGCCATGACAAATGGACGAAGGCAGTGTAGCATAACCCAAGTCGCTTGAACATAGCAAAATCCGCAAATTTGTTCAAGCATTCTTTAAGGAGTTTTAATATGCAATATGAGCTTGTTGTGCGCGTTGAGGCTGGGCAATATCGGGCAATTTGCCCGCAAATTGTTGGAGTGGTCGGCTATGGTGCAAGCCCAGGAGCCGCTTTGGATGCAGCCCTGCTGGCTTTGCAACAGTATTGTATTCAGCATCACTTGCCCGTGCCACAGTTGGATGTAACGCGGGCAAGCCTTAAAACCAGCAGTGGTCGCGCTTAGCCTAAGGTTGTAATCGCTGGCACACGGTTGAACATCCAAAACGATAATGGTAAGCCCAAGCCAAAACTAAAGCCAGCGATTGCCCAAGCCGTTGCTAGCCAAATGCCGCTAAACCACCAACCAACCACAATAAAGTAGATCGCCCGAATGATAAAGGATTGTTGAGGGCGACTGTGGCCAACGACCACCTGTCCATTTGAGAGCACCACCATTTGGGCATTGGCGGGATTTGGGCGCAAGGTCATCATTTGAGGCAGCCGATTGAGCAACATCAGGCCTAGTGGCAAGCCTATAATGCTGACAATCAAGAACCATGCTACACCAGTGACTAATGCTCCCAACCACAAACCGACAAAAATAAACCACAAGCCGCGAATCAAGCAGCCAGGCCCAGCGTTGCCATTGTTGATGATCACGGTTGGCGGTGGATAACTCATTGGATTCCCTTTCTAACTCTAGATGCTTGAGCGTAGCATACCCCATACACTGTTCACATATGTGGGCTATGTACTTGAACTAGATCGGATTTTGATTAATCATTGATGAGTTTTAGGAATTGTTCATGATTTGTCGATAGTTTGTACATCCATCAAAAGCTCACTCGCGTAAAACAAGACAATAGCGCTATAACGAGTTGAGATAGGCCAGGGTTAACCAATTTCGCTGAAGATTGTTGTTTTTTGGAGGATTCTAAAATGGTACGACGTTTGATGTTGATGACATTGGCTTTGTTGGCAGTTGTCGGGTTGAGTACACCACAGGCAAGCAAAGCCGCCACGATGAATTATGTTCGAGTTATGCACGCCTCGCCCGATGCACCAGCAGTCGATATTTTTGTCGATGGCAAAGCCGTATTAACCAGTGTGCCATTCTTTGCATTGAGTGGCCAATTAGCCTTACCAGATGGCACATATACAATTGATATTGCTCCAGCTGGCGCAGGTGTTGCAGCATCGGTCTTTGAAACCAAATTAACGCTTGAAGGTGGCTATACTGGCACAGTTGCCGCAGTTGGCAGCTTGGGTTTAGGTAATTTTGATGTCAAATTGTATGAAGATAATTATTCGATGACTGGCGCTGGGATGAGCCGCGTGCGGGTTATTCACGGCTCGCCCGATGCACCAGCAGTCGATATCAAAATTGCTGGCACGCAAAATGTTGTGGTCAAAGGGGCTAAATTCGGCGATGCAGCAACTTTAGAAGTTCCAGCAGGCACCTATAGCTTTGATATCAGCCCAGCTGGCAGCTCAACCGTGTTGTTTACCACGCCAGCCTTGCGCTTCGAATCAGGTTGGGGCTATAGCTTGGTCGCCAGCGGTTTCGCTAGCAAAAATTTCTGGGTTCAATCACGGGTCGATATGGTGAAATAAGCTGAATTGATTGAATCAGCCGTGCGGTGATCTTATCCATCACCACACGGCTGATTTTTTATTGTTCCAAAGTGCTCAAATCGCCTTCGGGCAAGCCTAGGGCACGGGCTTTGAGGACGCGGCGCATAATTTTGCCTGAGCGGGTTTTAGGCAAACTTGGCACAAATTGTACTGCCTCAGGGCGGGCAATTGGCCCCATCACTTTGCCAACGTGGGCAATCAGCGCATCCTCAAGATCTTGGTTGGCTTCGTAGCCATTCTTCAAAATCACAAAGGTATGAATCGCATTGCCTTTGACTTCGTGAGGCAAGCCGATTGCGGCAGCTTCGGCAACTGATGGATGCGAAACCAAAGCCGACTCAACTTCAGCCGTGCCCAACCGATAGCCTGAAACCTTGATTACATCGTCGATCCGACCAATTACCCAGAAATAGCCGTCTTCGTCTTTGCGGGCTGAATCGCCAGCGGTGTACACACCTGGAATTCGGCTCCAATATTGTTCGATATAGCGCTCAGGGTTGTTATAAATCGTGCGCAACATCGAAGGCCATGGATTGCGGATAATCAACAAACCATCTTCATCATCGCTGGCATGCTCACCCTGATCGTTGACCACATCGGCATCGATGCCAAACGAGGCACGAGTGCCTGAGCCTGGCTTGAGTGGCGTGGTTGGATTAGGCGTGATCATCATGCTGCCGGTTTCAGTTTGCCACCAAGTATCCATAATTGGGCAATTGTTGCGGCCAATCACCCGATGATACCAGCGCCATGCTTCGGGGTTAATTGGTTCGCCGACTGAGCCAAGCAAGCGCAACGAGCCAAGATCATGGCGATTAGGCCAGGCTTCGCCAAAGCGCATCAAGCCGCGAATTGCGGTGGGAGCAGTGTAGAGCACGGTTACGCCATAGCGCTCGACAATATTCCACCAGCGGTTGGGGAAGGGGAAGGTTGGTGCGCCTTCATACATCACTTGGGTTGCGCCGAGCATCAAGGGACCATAGACAATGTAGGAGTGGCCCGTGACCCAGCCTGGATCGGCGGCACACCAATACACATCATCTTCTTTGATATCAAGATTAAAGTGCAAGGTCGTCGCAACCCCAACTTGATAGCCACCATGGGTATGCACTAAACCTTTAGGAGCGCCAGTCGTGCCCGAAGTGTAGAGCATATATAAAGGATGTTCAGCATCAAGTTGCTCGGTTTCGCACTTGGTCGAAGCGATTGGCAAGGCCATCAATTCTTCATACCACAAGTCGCGGCCTTGTTGCATTTCGACTTCGTGGCCTGTGCGCTTGACTACAATCACAATTTCGACCACTGGTGAATGCTTAATCGCATCGTCGGTGATCTTTTTCAGCTCAACGACTTTGCCATTCATATAACCGCCGTCAGCCGTAATCACTACCCGCGATTGGGCATCTTGGATGCGAGTTTGCAGCGCTTCGACACTAAAACCACCATAGACCACGCTGTGCATCGCGCCAATTTTGGCACAAGCCAACATCGCAATCACAATTTCGGGAACCCGTGGCAAATAGATCGTCACGGTATCGCCCTTTTTGACCCCCATCGATTTGAGCACATTGGCAAATTTATTGACTCGTTTGAACAATTGCCAATAGCTATAGGTCTTGTTATCGCCCTTTTCACTTTCCCAAATCAAGGCCAGCTTATTCTTGCGCCAAGTTTTGACATGGCGATCAAGCGCATTGTGCACAATGTTGATCTTGCCATCGTTAAACCATTGGTAGAACGGTGCTTTGCTATCGTCGAGCACCTTGCTAAATGGCATATACCAATCGACCATCCGAGTTGCCATGTCGGCCCAGAAATCCTGATAATGCTCAATCGACCATTGACGCATGGCTTCGACATCGGCGAAACCTTTTTCACGAGCGTAGGCCAGCACGTTCGAGTTTTCAACCAAGGCAGCAGGTGGGTAGTAGAATGCTGATTCAGCGTCGTTGCTTGCCGAAAATTGACCAACAGTGGTTGGTGCAGCATGCTCAGTCATTGAGATGCCTCCTAATTAGTACTCACAAGCGGCGGGACAAGTGCGAGGTCTGGCCCAATTGTAGCGTTGATGCTTGGTTTATGTCAAAATCGCTGCTGCTTAATCAAGCAAAAAACGTTCAATCACTTGATTGCCAACCATTCGGCCACGGGGGGTAAACCGAATGGCGTTGGTGGTTTGTTCGAGCAAGCCTTGCCCAACCAATTGTTCGATTATCGGCTGATACTGCGCAAGCAAATCGTGGCCTGTCCGTTGTTGAAAGTGGGCAAAGCCTAAACCACAATTGAGCCGCAATCCCATCATAATTGTTTCAAAATCGCGGTCTTGTGGCTCGCATACTTGGATATCGATTAACGGTGCTTGACCATGTTCAACCTGCTGAGCAAAAGGCTCTAAGATCCGTTGATCGACCCAGCGCCAGCCCCGCCAATGGCTATGTGCACCAGCCCCAACTCCCAAATAATCGGCGTTGAGCCAATAGGCCACATTGTGGCGCGATGCATAGGCCGGCAAACGCTCGCTTGGGTTAAACGCTGAGTTCTGCGTTTTGGCCCAATTGGAAATCTCATAATGGCCATAACCAGCCGCCCCTAAAATTTCCATCGCAGCTTCATACATTTCGCCAGTCGCATCGTCGTTGGGAATGCTGACCCGACCAGCAGTTACTTGGGCGGCTAGCGGTGTGCTTGGCTCGACAATTAATGAATACAGCGCAAAATGCTCAGCATCCCAACCTACAATTTCGTTGAGCATCGCTCGCCATTGAGCAGTATCTTGGCCTGGTAAGCCAAACATAAAATCAAGATTGATATTTTCGAAGCCAACTTTACGAGCTGCTTGATACGAGGCATAGGCCTCGCTGGCGGTATGAATCCGCCCCAACACCCGCAAGGTTGGGTCATGCAAGGTTTGCACGCCCATACTTAGGCGATTAATCCCCATCGACCGCATTGCCCGTAGATAATTGTGGTCGAGCACCGTGCCTGGGTTGGCTTCGCTGGTTACTTCGGCCTGCGCCAGCGGAATAATTTGGCCGATTGTTTGCATCAACTGTTCAAGTAAGTGCAATGGTAGCGCAGTTGGCGTGCCGCCGCCCAGAAACACCGTCGCGGGCAAATCGGCCTGTTGTAACGGCCCAACAAGATCGTGTAATTGATAGCTTGCCCACGGAATCGGCCCATCCGCGACCTGCGGCCATGTTGGGTCAGCGATTGTCTCGCCGCTCGCCATGCGCTTGAGATGCAGGCACAGCGCATCAATATAGCGCTGCATAAAATCTTCGCGATTGGCAAAGGTATTGAAATCGCAATAGGCACAACGGGTTTGGCAAAATGGTATATGAACGTAAAGATGTTTGATTGCATGTGTTGTCATGGCTCTATTGTAGTGCGATTTTTGGCTTTACGCCATGCTGTTTTTGAACATCTATGACAAGGGCTTGGCAAGCGATTAACTCGTAGTACACTAGCTAGGTGTTTGCTGTGGCGACATACCAAAACCTGCAATTAACCCAGAGAGGAATATCTATGGCTGCATCAGAAGCAGATAGTTTGCCGAAAGCTCGTCCATCGCAACGGCTCAATCGACGCAAAATTGCCAGCATTATTATGGCTTGGATGGCGCTGTGCTGGCTGATTATTGGTAGCGTGTTTTATAGTGTCGTGCCTGGTGGCTGGCTCAGCATTCTAGGCTTGATGCTCTTGAGTTACATTCCATTGCTTTTTGTAGCACGTTCGTTTGGTGGGCCAGTTGCACCATCGGCGCATATCCGCTTGTGGGGCTTTCGGCCATTTTGGTATAGCCAATTGCTCTTGCCATTGATGGCAATCGGTGGCCTAATTGGCTTGATTATTGGCTTGCCTTTCCACAGCAGTGGGTTGTTGGGTCGTGGCTTGGCCGGTGGCATCGGGTTACTCTATTTGACGGGCATTGGTTTGGCTTATTTTGGCTCACGCCGCTTGGCTGTGCGCGAATTGACCGCTAATTTGCCCCAATTGCCCAACGAGCTAGCTGGCTTGAAAATTGTCCAGATCTCGGATACCCACGTTGGGCCGCATACCTCGCGCCGCCACTTGCGCAACGTCGTCGCGGCAATCGAAGCCGCCAAGCCTGACCTGATTGTCATGACTGGCGATCAAGTTGATGATTATGTTGATGACGTTGAACCATTTGCCGCAGCCTTCGGCCAACTCTCAGCCCCCTTAGGCGTGGTTGCCATCGCTGGCAATCACGATGTCTATGCTGGTTGGGATGGCGTGCGGGCTGGATTAGAAGCCATGGGCATCAAGGTTTTGGTCAATCAAGCGACGGCATTTAATTATCGTGGCGTGCGTTGGTGGCTGGCAGGCACTGGCGATCCGGCAGGAACCTACGTGGCCCAAGGTCGGGAAATTGTGGCCCCTGATATTCCCAAAACCTTGGCTGATGTTCCAGCCAATGAGTTTCATGTGGTTTTAGCCCACAACCCAGCGCTCTGGCCCGCTTTGGCCCAACGCAACGTGCCACTAACCTTGAGCGGCCATACCCACTACGGCCAATTTGCCATTCCCAAACTTGGCTGGAGCATGGCTTCGGCCTTTTTGGAGCATGCCATGGGTCACTATCAGCTTGAGCAATCGCTACTCTACATCAACCCCGGCACGAACTATTGGGGCATTCCCTTCCGGCTCGGCACCAAGCCCGAAGTCACAGTAATTACATTACAACCCAGCCAAACCGCATCCATCGTTGGGTAAATGGCCCCCACTTCAACATAGTTAAACAAAAAGACACTCGGTTTTGCCGAGTGTCTTGGTGACGCATACGGGATTCGAACCCGTGATCTTCACCTTGAAAGGGTGACGTCCTAGGCCGCTAGACGAATGCGCCATGCAACGTTGTGTATTATATCCAGCAGCCAGTTTTTGTCAAATTGTTAGCTCGCAGCAATTTCCAGTGTTTCGGCACTGGCTTGATTTTGGTTGCCAGCCGTCGCTACACTTGGGCTAATTTGCCAGTGATAATCAGCATCTAGCACGGCGGTAATCGTATCATAGCCCGATGGGAACACCAGCTGTTGCGGCTTGGTAGTTGTAGTGATGGTTACACCGTTCTCAACCACGGTATAGCCAAATACAATCCAATAATCAATCTTTGGGGTAAACGTTGCGGTCACGTTTGGTTCGGAAGCAACTACAAAAACTGGGCTACCAGCAAAACTCACGCCTATTTGCACCGCATTTGCTCCGACCGTGCTATCTTGCACAATCACCAACGAGCCTGTTATCTCAGCTTTAGTTTGGTCTTTGAAGGTATAAGCATCGTCGATTTGGGTCAGGGTCACTTGGTTGTTTTGGCTCTCATCGGCAGGCCAAAGCTGAATCAGGTTGGTCGTAATGCCAATGTTATCAACTGGAGCCACATTTTGCACCCAAGTAAATCCATACGATTGATCGTTCCAACTAAAGCTTGCTTGGGTTGTAGGATGAACTGGCTGGTTGATAAAGCGATAGGCCGCCAACTCAGCAAGATCGGGATTTTGGGTATAGACCATCATCGAGCCAAAGATCGGCGATTCGTTGACCATCACCAACGTCAATTGATTGTTGCTCATCGTTCCTCCTAATTGCAAACTGTCAACACCCTAGCCATAAAAGGTCAAGCCAAGCCAGTTTGTTGACAGTCAGGCGACCAAGAGTAACGAATTACAATTCGACAATCGATAGTCGGTCGAGCGCGAACATGCGCTGAGCATTGCGCAAATAGCAGTAGGCGTGCAAAATGTGACGTTTACCCTCGACTGTCAAGCCCATCGGCAGCACGCGCCGCTCAACCGGATCACCGCCAGCAGTGCGATAGGAGATCATCAACGATTGGCGGCTAGTCATCGCCGTCGAAATTTCTTGAATCAAAGGGCTTTCTTCGTCGCCAGGCAACAGGCCGCGCTGTGCTCGCAGCAAATCGGCCAAGGTATGCACCCCTTTGCGATACAAAATATCGAGCAAGTGCTCAAAAACTGGGCGTAAGGCCACAACGTCGCTCATCGCACGATGCGAAGGTGCTTTTTCACCCAAATTGGTTGCGAGCGAGGTCAAATTGTAGCGGCGTGCAGTGATGTAGCGCCGCGCCAACGCCAATGTATCGATGACAGGTGTTTCAAGAGGTGGTAAATCAATTCGGCTTAATTCGCTGGTCAAAAAGCCAATATCAAAATAGGCGTTATGCGCAACTAAAACTGCCTCATGAAATAATTTATTGACTTTAGGCCAAATTTCGCCAAATGATGGTGCATTGGCAACCATTTCGGCACTAATACCGTTTACCGCAAACGCAGCGGGATCAATTTCGCGTTGTGGATTTACCAAAAACTCACAGCGATCAATAATCTCGCGACCTTGAATGCGCATTGCCGCCATTTCACAAATGCGATGCCCAATTTGAACATCTAAGCCAGTGCTTTCCATATCGAACAACACAAACGGAATGGTGTGCAACGGACGATCAAGGAGAGTATACATGCGTGCTTCATTTCTAGTTCCCAACGTGGGAAACATTTAACAACATCGCTCGACAATCCGGGCAAAGAGCTTGCAAGGTTTGTCGTTACTGATTGTCAGTCTAACACGCCTATGTGTCAATATTTGTCATTGTTAAGAGCTGTTTTAGCTATCGTTGTCGCTAATATCGGCAACCAGGGCTTTGGCGGCTTGTTGCAAATGGCTTGGCGCTACCAACATTTGTAAGCCACGTTGACCAGCACTCAAGCTAATTCGTGCATGCTGAAAGGCACTAAAATCGAGGACAACTGGCATTGCGCGGCGTGTACCCAAAGGCGAAACCCCACCTTTGAGATAGCCAGTCAAGCGGGTTAATTCCTCGATTGGAGCCATCTCAACCCGTTTATCGCCAAGCGCATCGGCCAATTTCTTGAGGCTTAGCCGATGATCACTTGGCACAACCGCCAAAACATAGCCTTTTTTCTCACCTTTGGCCAATAAAGTTTTAAACAACATATTTAATGGTAAGCTGAGCTTTTCGGCGGCTTCCTCGGCAGTAAATTCGGTTGCCTCAAAACTCAACAATTCAAAATCGCTAGTCACGCGACACATCACATCAGTCGCCCGCGTTCGAGTTCCCATGATTGGCCTCCATCAATAAACAGACTTAATTATAATCAGCCAATCGCCCAACATCTACCCATCGTTAGACTTATTTTGCTGCCAATAATCTATGCTAAAATGCTACTATGTATGCGATTGAGGAGAAACCATGTTCAGACCAAAATCACCACTCAAGCCATCCAAACAAGGCATCAATGCAATGTTGCTGATAGGCGGGGTTGGCGCAAGTTTCCTGTTGATCACTACCTTGATTATTGCCCTTTCAACCAAAGAACTTGATGCTTTTCTCTTTTGGTTTAATCTAGCAGGCTTTGCGGTTTTGGTTGGTGCGATTCGATTGGTCATGCGGCGACCGGGCATGTATGAATTGTCGCCACCACCCACCATACCAGCCAATGTCGATCCCAGTCAGGGTTATTATGTGCCGCCAGCCTATGTCAATCATTCACCTGGGCCGTTTGTTTATGGCGCTGATAAAAAGCTAAAGCCTCGCATGCGTGAGCCAAAGCCATAAACTGATCCACGAAAGAACATGAAGGACACGAAGACGATGAGGCTATTGGCTATTGGCTGTAGGTGTCGATGTTCCAATCGATCTCGATAGCAATCCTTCGCGCTCTTCGTGTCCTTCGCGGTGAAACCATATGCTAAAACAAAATCTCCAAATTGCGTATACCGGGCCAACCGCAGCTGGCAAACGTACCAATTTGCGGGCGCTGTCAGCGCTTTTGCCAGACCACATTATTGAACCACGCCAACAGATTTGGCTGGGTACAGGCTTTGAGTTTTATTATGATCAGCTTCGCCTACGCTATGCTGATCGAATTATCACGATTAAGGCAAATCATGGGGCGATTTTGTATCAAAAACATGAATTATTGGTATTAAATGGGGCTGAGGGTGTGGTATTTGTGCTTGATTCGCAGCTCGACAAACTAGCCCAGAATATTCGTTTGCTGCGCACAAGCTGTAGCTACTTGGCACAACAAGGCAGGCTTGGGCAAATCGCCAAAGTTATTCAATTCAACAAGCGCGATCTGCATGGCATGCTCTCGTTGAGCGTGTTGCAGCGCTATTGTAATGCGATGAACTGGCCAAACATCGCCGCCAGTGCAGCCAAACAGTACCACATCGTTGAAACTTTAGAGTTGTTGGTTGGTCAATGCTGATCCACGAAGGGCACGAAGGCGCACGAAGGTGGATGAAGCGCTCGACTATTGGATTCCCTCATCCCTCGTCTTACAAGGGTAGGTTTTCAACAATGATTGGGCGGAGTTCGTCCTCGATTGGTATGCCCTTACCCCCTCGCCCGCCGCTGTGGGCGAGGGGCTGGGGTGAGGGAACGGGAACTTGTGGTCAATCCAATGAATCATTACCCATAGAACATAGAACATAAGAATGGGGATCGGTGAGCGATTGTTGGCAGTTGGTGCTGGAGTTATGAAGCTTTCAATCATTAACTGGATAAATATTAATAGCAGCCCGAGATTCAATCGAATCTCGGGCTGCTTGGCTCCATGAATTAGGCTTAGGGAATTACGCCAATCTCACTATTCCGATCGCTATCACCCCAATTACCAACAATTGGATAGTTACCGGGATCGCCATACATGAAGGAGAGATTGGCCCAACCACCATTGAGGTTGTTGGAGAGATACCACATATTGCCACGCACAACCCCAGGGGTATCATCACCATCGCCATCCCAATCGCCCACGATGAATGTATCGCCTAGCTCACCAAAGCCAAGCGAAATATCAGCCCAGCCGCCATTAAGATTATTGGAAAGATACCATGTTATGCCGCGCACAACCCCAGGGCTATCTTTGCCATCGCCGTTCCAATCGCCAACCACGGGTTTGTCGCCAGCCTCACCAAAGCCGAAGGATCGTTCGGCCCAGCCGCCATTCAGGTTGTTTGAGATATACCAAGTCGTTCCGCGAACAAGGCCAGGGGTATCTTTGCCATCGCCGTTCCAATCGCCAACCACCGGAATATCATTGGGATCACCGAATTCAAAACTGATGGTATGTGGTTCGCCATAGGTGTTTGAAAGATACCAAGTATTGCCACGTACAACCCCTGGCGTATCAATACCATCACCATTCCAATCGCCAATTACCGCTTTATCCGATTTCAAGCCATAATTAAAGGATAACTCGGCATTGCCGCTTGATAAATTGTAGCTCAGATGCCAACGCTTTGCGGGTTCGGGTTGAATGGCATCAGGGTGGCGAATAAATTTCTTATTTGTAATCCCTTGGGTGATAGTTGATTGCGGACATGGACTATACCAATTCATTTGCGACATCGTAATGCTGGTTGGGCTATTAACTTGTTCCAAAAATGCTACATGATTTATGTTTGTCCAAACCACGGCACTTTTGACGCTGGGCGTATCACTGAGTAATTGTGGATAAGAGCTGGCAGCACATTCATCCCATGTATCCGCGTTGCCAGTACAATTAGATAAATTGGCAATATTGTTGCCTGTTCGGCGGTAGCGGACCCACCACGTACAATTGCCATTGCCAACGCTGCTATTACAAGGAAAAGGATTGAATTCAGGGTCACTAACCCCACAGCAATTTTGGATTGATACAGCTAAAGGCTGGTTAGCTTGAGCAAATGCCTCTTTAACATCGTTGCTCAACGGTGATGCTTGGAATTTTTGGGCTGGAATTAGGGTGATCTGCTCAAGCCAAGCGAGGAATTCAGCCCGATTGATGCTATAGCCAATATATTCAAAAACCATAATCTGCTGATTGATCGCGATGATCAAGCGTAAATGATCGGGAGTTCCATGGGCTTGACGACTCAACTGATGTTCACTAATTAACTGCACACTGCGTTTTTGCCATTCGATAGTTTCAATCTGATATGCAGCATTAGTTCGTCGATAATCATAGCGTTTAATCCAGCCGCTACTACTTAACGCTTTCGGGTTTGCGAAACTACTGACAATTGCCAATAATGAAGGGGTTGTGCGATGGACAAATCCAATGCTGCGTTGGGCAACTTGTGAGTTTGTTTGCGGGCCATTCTCAGCAAAAATACTTGGTATCCACTGATCGAGCTGAGCAAACTCGAAACCCATCGATGGCTCAATCAAGCGATTTGGATCTGACGATTTGTTCGCATTAGCAGGCTGCATCCATAGACCAAGACTTACTAAAAGTCCTACAATTAAGCAGATCCGCCAGTGGTGGTTGCGCATACTGTCCTCCTTGTACTTCGTTTAAACCTTAATCTGGTTGAGCAGAGTATAGAGATTGCGCTATACTTGCGCTGCTAGGATCTCCTAGCTTTCGCTGGTGCATGCTAGGAATCCCTAGCATGCTTGGTGGGTTCAATTGCTAGATAGGTAAGAGTGGCGCTAACTCGATTATCAACATTGAGTTTGCTATAGATCCGATGCAAGCTGGTTTCGATTGTGCCTTCAGTTGTCTGAAGGATGTGGGCAATGGCTTTGTTGGTTTTGCCTTGAATTAGGATTTGCATCACACGGTGTTCGCTGGCAGTGAGTTGAGTGGTTGATGTTGACATAAATACTCCCTATTTAGGCTATTCTAATGACGAAAAACGATTAATTGCCTGGCCTTGAACTATTGCTATGATAGAAAAGTATTGTGCCATTTGCATCGCTAAAATTAGCGATTTTTGGCGGTTGCAGCTTGTTGAAAGGCGGTTAATGTGCGGGCGGCATGGGCTGCTTGTTGGCGCGATTTCACGCCCAATTTGCTGGCACTACTGCGCAGATGGGTTCGGACTGTCCAGATCGAAATTGATAAACGCTTGGCAATCTCTGCATCACTCCAACCCTGATCAACTAATGCCAAAACATCGTATTCACGGGCACTTAACTTATGCATACGCTCGGTCTCCCTATATCAATTGAGCCTCTTGAATTGCTAGAAGCCATATGCTGCGCAGCACAAGAACTTGTTGAAATGACTGTAACAGTAGCGGGGTTATGCGAGTTATGTTTTTTTAGCACTCAGCTTTAAATCTGGACTTTTACTGAATATTGGATACGTTTTGGCTGTATTTCTGCGGATGTGTTGGGGGAACTATGGATCATCGCTATCAAGCCTATACCTTTGCCGAATTGTTACGACTGTTCTTTGAGCGAAGCCGTGATGAACAGATAAACCAAAATGCCCTTGCCCAAAAAGTTGGCGTAGCTGTGCCAACCTTGAGCAATTGGTTCAATGGCAAATATACGCCACGCTTCAAAGATCAGGTCTTGCGGCTGGCGCAAGCACTTGGCCTGACAGCTCTTGAGGCAGATTTAATGCTTTGTTCGATTAAGCAAGCGTGGAATACCTACGGCACACCCCACGATGTGCTGCAGAAATACACAATTGTGCGCTATCGTGAAGAATTACTCTCAAGTCGGCATAGCCCCAGCGCCGCTGATGTTTCACTGGCAACGGTCTACGCGACGTGGCAACTCTATTTTCATGATCTATTTGTAGGCAATAATCAACATTGGGGGTTGGGTTATAAAGATGATGGGGTGTGTCGGGTTGAACGAACGATCACTGATGGCGCTTATCAACTTACCTTGCACAACCGTTTTCATAATGATGTGTTTATTGGCGGTGATTCCCATTGTTTTGCGCCACCAATTTATTATCTAAGTGTCTATGCTCAACGGGTAGCAGGTGAAAGCGAAAATGATGGCTTTGCACTAATTTTTGAAGAAATGAGCGATGCCAGCCATGCCATCTTTCGGATTCGTGACCAACCTCAGCTGGCTTCAGTGATTAGCACCCGTAATGGTGGCGATAGTTTTCAAATTCATCTTGATCGAAAACGTGTTCCAACAATCCGCCCTGGTGAGGTCAATCAATTAGGAATGTTGGTTATTCACAATCAGCATCGTTTTTTTGTGAATAATAGCTTGATCGGTTCTGCTGAAATTGAGCGCATTCCGTATAGCCGACTCGATGTTGGCATTATTAGTCAATCAATGGCTCCAGTTATTTGCACCTTCCAAGATTTTCGGGTCTATATTCCACCCAATATCTATGAACAACCAGAATGTGTGGAGTAGTGATAATGAGGCTCTAGGTTATCGGAGCGATGGATGGCATGTCCATAAGCCAATTGCCTAGAGCCTATTAACCTTTGTTCCCAATTGTTATGTTCTATGCTCTATGCTCTGTGTTCTAGATTAACGGCTTACGATAGGTGTTTGACACATATTCAACTTCAAAACCACATTGTTGATAAACGCGCAGCGCACCAGTTGGGTTCTCGCTATCGACTCCTAAGGCCGCCTCAGTCATGCCCATGTCACGAAAGATCGCTAAACTACGGTTGATCAAGCCTGAAGCTACCCCTTGTTTACGCCATTGCCGTCGCACGCTGATGCCTTCGGTATAGCCACGTTTGAGGTTGTACTCGGCATTTTCGTTTTGGTCGATATAGTTCAGCACCATGCCCACCACCTGATCTCCCGACCATGCTACTTGCCAAAGCTCCGGCTGGAAGAATGGCGATTGAACCCAGCGTTGAAAATCGGCTTCGGTTGGCTCGGAATAGCCCCAGTGGTCGCGGAAGGCTTCGGCATCGGCTGCCCAAACTTGGCGATAGACTTCGGGTGGGCTTGGGCGAGTTTCGATCCCTGCGGGTAGTTCTTGGCTTCCAATCGGCTGGCTCAAATCGCGTTTCATGCTGAAACCACGCCGTGCCACCTCATAGCCAAATTCTTGGTAAAGCTTGGCACTGTAGGGGTTGCGATCAAAGCCATAGGTTTGGAAGAAGGGCGTGTTGCTAGTGGGATTTTCGGCATGAATTTCGCGTAATCGTTGCTCTTGATAGGGCAAAATCGCGTGGCCAATCCCGCGATTAAGCCATTCTGGCCGAATATGGGCAATTGCGCGTAAAATCCGATTGCCGGCAGTTTCATCGTACCAACGACTAAAGGCATAGCCAATCGGCTGCTGATCGACTTCGATAATCACCAAATCTTTGGATAAATCGGCATTGGGGGTGTTACGATATTGGCGTTGAATATCCTCGGCGGTGGTGATATTGCGCTCGGCTAGCGCTTTGGATGCTGCGGTAAAAATCTCAGCCATTGCGGCAAAGTCTGTGTCATCGCGAAAAAAGCGTACTTGAAATCCATCGATTTGCGGTGGATTACTCAGGTGAATTGCTGCTTGTTGCTCAGTCATAATGTGAAGGTTGCTCCTAGGTGATTAAGTATTGCTGCTGTCAAGTATCGTTTGCTGGCCGCAGTTTGCCATCAGCCTAAGGCCGATTTACGATCTCCGCCTTGCGACTGAGCACAATTGGGTAAGTTCATTCTGATGGTATAGTTAAGCGGGAGTGGGTTGCCTCACGCTATTTTCCGAGACTTTGCAGCATGAAGGAACCGAATGAGCACTGATGTAATTAATTTAATTTTTGGCATGAAACTGCGTCAAGCCCGCCTCGAAGCCAATTTAAGCCTGACTGAATTTGCTGCACGCGCTGAATTATCGCCGTCGTATGTGACTGAGATGGAGAAGGGGCGCAAGTATCCTAAGCCCGATAAAATTGTCAAAATGGCCCAAGTGTTGGGCAAAGGCTACGATGAATTGGTCTCGATCAAGCTGAATCCGGCTCTGGCCTACCTTGAAAATATGCTTTCTTCGCCGTTGTTACGCCATTTTCCCTTCGAGGAATTTGAGCTTGATCCGAATGAGTTGGTTGGTTTATTTACCAAAGCGCCTGATAAAGCTAGCGCCTTGTTACACGCAATTTGGGAAATTGCCCGCCAATATGATATGAAGGATGAGCATTTTTTTCGGGCGGCGTTGCGTTCGTATCAAGAAATTCATGAAAATTATTTTCCCGAAATTGAGGAAGAGGCCGAAGCTTTTGCCACCAAATATCAGCTTAATCTCTTTCCGGTTGGCATCGATCAGCTCAAGCAGATTTTGCGGCAGCAATTTGGCTATCACATTGATGAAACCAGCTTGGCCGAGCACGAAATTCTCTCGCATTATCGTGCGGTCTATATCGACACGCCGCGCAAAACCTTGTTGATCAATCCGAATTTGTATGAATTGCAGCGTAAATTTATTTTGGCTCGCGAGCTTGGTTATGCAGCGCTGGGCTTGAACGAGCGTTCAGTCACCTCAACGCCTGATCAAGTGCTGTCGTTTCGCCAAGTTTCCAACGATTTCAAGGCTTCATATTTTGGTGGTGCGCTGTTGATGCCACGGCAGCCGATGATCGCTGATATTGCAACCTTGTTCAATCAAACGACGTGGAGTGCCGAGCCACTATTGGCGATGCTTAATCACTATGATGTTACGCCCGAAATGTTGCTCTATCGTTTCAGCGAGGTCATTCCAGCGGCCTTTGGCATTTCGCTACACTTTTTGCGCTTCCACAATGTTGAAGGCTCCTACAAGCTGATCAAACGAATTAACATGAATCGCTTGTTGCTACCAAGTGGAATCGGTTTACACGAACATTACTGTCGGCGTTGGCTGGCCTCGCGACTGTTAATCAATTTGGCTGATCATAATGGGCATCAGCAACCCTTGGTCGATGTGCAAATCTCAGAGTTTTTAGAAAGCCAAGATCGCTTTTTAGATTTGGGTTTTGCGCGGCCATTGGTGCTGACTCCAACTGTTGGCAGTAGTGTGGTGGTTGGTTTTCGCTTTACGCCTGAGCTAGCCAAAGTGATCAAGTTCGTCGATGATCCGGCGATTCATCGCGCGGTGATTCACGAAACCTGTCAGCGCTGCCCGATTGACGATTGTGCGGTGCGTAAATCTGTGCCAACGGTGCTATGGGGCGAGCAACTGCGCGATCGCCGCAACGCCGCAATTGCCGAAATCCGCCGAACGTTGTTGCCATAATGCTCCAAAAGACCAATTAATCCACGACAGCGCCAGCCCTCGGCGCTGTTACTATTTAACCCCGAGTCCTAGGACTTTTGACTGGATTGACATGGAATAGTGTTAGGGTTATTATTTGACTTATCGGTCATAAATTGTTTGATGGTCAAATAATGGCTGAGCGTAAGGAATTGAGCATGCCAAGCCTAGAGAAACCAACCAAGCCCGCTGGATCGTTGAAAGAGCGCCAACGCGAAGAACGCGCTCGGCTGATTTTAGAGGCAGCCCAAACCATTTTGTTGGAGCGCGGCTACCATGAAACTTCAATCGACGATATTGCAGCCCAAGTTGGCATTGCCAAAGGCACAGTCTATTTGCACTTTCCTAGCAAAGAAGATTTGATGATTGCCCTGGTGGAGCGGCAATTACAAAACTTTGTGCAAGTGATCGAAGCGGTGGCGGCCAGCACTAGCAGCGCCCGCGAACGCCTAGAAGCAATTTTGCAACGGACGTATGATCCAAGCGAAGCTCGTCGGATGCAGATTTTTCTAGAGGTGTTTGGCAGTGCTGATATGCGTTCGCGGTTTGCCGAAAAGCATGAACGCACCCAGCCGATTATCGATCATGTGCGCAATTTGCTACGCGAAATTATCGAGCAAGGCAAAGCTCAGGGCGAATTTGATCCCAACATCTCAACCAAAGTAATGATTGTGATGTATCTCAATTTGCTTTCTCCTCGCAACTACCATCATCTGACAACTGATCAAACAGTGGCGTTTGAAGAGTTGCTGCCTCAAATAATTCAAATTTTCTTCCATGGGATTTCACGGAAGTAGGCTTAAGAAAGGCGCGGAATGGAAACGGCAATTAAGCAAGCGGCTTCGGCAGCAGTTGAATTTGAACAGCCACGCTATACCAAGCGCGAAACCTTGCTCACCATGTTGAGCGTGCTCTTGGTGATGCTGTTGGCCTCGCTCGATCAAACAATTGTGGGTACGGCGATGCCCAAAGTCATTACCGATTTACACGGCTTTGATCGCTATACCTGGGTTACGACGGCCTATCTGTTGGCTTCGACAGTGATGGTGCCAATTTATGGCAAGCTTTCGGATATGTTCGGGCGTAAGCCGTTGTTTATCTTTGGCTTAATTGTCTTTTTGATTGGCTCAGGCTTGTGTGGCGCGGCCCAAAGCATGAACCAATTAATCATCTTTCGTGGTTTGCAAGGCTTAGGTGCAGCCGCCTTAATGCCAATTGCCTTGGCGATTGTTGGCGATTTGTTCACACCCCGCGAACGCGCTCGCTGGCAAGGCATCACTGGTGGGGTTTTTGGGATTTCGGCCATCCTTGGGCCAACCGCTGGTGGCTGGTTGACTGAACACGTTTCATGGCGCTGGATTTTCTACGTCAATTTGCCGTTGGGCATTATCGCGCTTTTGACTTTAGTGTTTTTGATGCCAACCCTTGGCCGCAAAGCCCAACGGGTCAAAATCGACTACATCGGCTCGATCTTGTTGGTTGCTGGTACAGTGCCGCTGTTGCTGGGCTTTACCTGGGCTGGTTCGCAATACGCTTGGCTTTCAGCTCAAGTTTTGAGCATGTTTGGGCTTTCGATTGTATTTTTGGGTGCATTCATTGCCTTTGAAGCATGGCTTGAACGTAACAATGGCCAGCCAATTATCGAGCCAAGCCTGTTCAAAAATAGCATTTTCCGCATCTCGGTGTTGATCACAATCATCTCGAATATGGCGCTGTTTGGCAATATTTTCTTCTTGCCCTTGTTTGTGCAAGGCGTAATTGGCACCTCGATTACCAATAGTGGCCTGATTATGACCCCGTTGATGCTAACTGCGATTATCTGTAGCGTGGTAGCAGGTCAAATTGTGGCAGCAACAGGTAAATACAAAATTATCGCAATTGTTGGTATGGCGATTAGCGTGTTAGGCGGCTTCCTGCTGCTGCAACTCGATATCAATTCGACCAATACTAATGTGGCGATAGATATGGTGGTGCTCGGCTTGGGTATGGGTGCGGGGATGTCGCTGTATACCTTGATTACCCAAAATGCCTTGCCCAACAAAATTGGCCAAGCCACCTCAGCTTTGACCTTCTTCCGCTCAATTGGCAGCACAATTGCCTTGGCAGCGATGGGTTCGGTGATGAATTCGGCCTATTTGCCAGCTTTCAAGGCGGCAATTCCAGCCGAAGTTGCCCAAAATGTGCCAGCCGAAAGTTTGGCAGCCTTCAACAACCCGCAAATTTTGCTCTCACCCGAAACCCAATCACTGATTCAAGCTCAGTTTGCCCAAGGCGGCCAGCAGGGCGAAGCGCTTTATAACACCTTGTTAGGCGCAGTCAAATATGGCTTAGTCGATGGCATTCATCATGTGTTTATCTTCAGTTTTGGCATTACGCTTTTGGGTTTTGTGGTGGTTTTCTTCCTCAAAGAGATCGAATTGCGTGGTGGTCGCAAAAAAGCTGAGGCCCAAATCGAACAAACTGGCGAAGCTGGAGCGGCTGGAATGGCGGCGTTTCATTAATCAGAACATAGAGCATAGAACATACGAGGTCGAGCTAGCAATAGCTCGATCCTCATTTTTTAAGGATGAATTATGAGGGATAAATTATGAAGTTTGGCTATTGGTGTTGGGCAAGCAAGAATTGAATCAAAATAATCTGTGCCAATCTGTGGCGAAAACAGCCTTCACGTTCTTCGTACTCTTCGCGGTTTCGGTTTTTAAACTCTTTGTAGATTATCTAAATAAACTAAATTATCTGCTAGCGAATATTCGCTTGACAGATAGAAAACATTGTGATATTCTTCATTCAGTGAAAATTCGCTGGCGATAAAAATTATCTACCAAGCCAATTTTTACCAGAATCCATGCACCAATCCTACGTCGATGGTGACGCACCGGAAAGGAACGACCGCATGACCGATCGGCAACATGGCGTGAAAATCAACGCCCCTATCACCCCCGCTGCGGCGGAATTGTTGACGGAACCAGCCCTACACTTCTTAGCTGCCTTGCATCGCACTTTTGACCAAACTCGCCGCGACTTATTGCTCGGACGAGTGGAACGCCAAAGCCGCCTTGATGCAGGCGAAAACCCTGATTTTCTCGCTGAAACTGCCCATATTCGTGCTAGCGACTGGCAAATTGCGCCCATCCCCGATGAGATTCGTAATCGTCGCGTGGAAATTACTGGGCCAATTGATCGCAAAATGATCATCAATGCGCTCAACTCTGGAGCCAATGTCTTCATGGCCGACTGTGAAGATGCAACCACTCCAAGCTGGGATAATTTGGTCAGCGGCCAACTTAACTTGCGCGATGCGGTCAATCGGACGATAAGCTTCACCAATGAAGCTGGCAAAGCCTATCAATTAAACGATCAGGTTGCGGTGCTGTTTGTGCGGCCTCGTGGCTGGCACTTGCTCGAAAAGCATGTCACCGTCGATGGCGAACCCTTGGCTGGTGGTCTGTTCGACTTTGGTTTGTATTTGTTCCACAATGCCAAAACCTTGCTCGAACGTGGCTCGGCTCCTTACTTCTATCTGCCAAAACTCGAAAGCCATCGCGAAGCCCGTTTGTGGAATGATGTGTTCGTGTTTGCCCAAAAGCAACTCGGCCTGCCCCATGGCTCAATCAAGGCAACGGTTTTGATTGAAACAATTTTGGCCGCCTTCGAGATGGACGAAATTCTGTATGAATTGCGCGACCACTCGGCTGGCCTCAACTGTGGCCGCTGGGATTACATCTTCAGCTGCATCAAGAAATTTGCTAAATTACAACATTTTGTGCTGGCTGATCGTGCTTTAGTGACGATGACTTCACGCTTTATGCGCTCATATTCGTTGCTGGCGATCAAAACCTGCCATCGCCGTGGTGCTCACGCAATGGGCGGGATGGCTGCTCAGATTCCGATCAAGCACGATGCCCAAGCCAATGCCGAAGCCCTCGCCAAAGTGCAAGCCGATAAAGAGCGCGAAGCTCGCGACGGCCACGACGGCACATGGGTCGCTCATCCAGGTTTGGTTCCGTTAGCTAAGGCCGCCTTTGATGCTTTGATGCCTGAAGCTAACCAAATTGGCAAGCAGCTTGATGTTGAAATTACTGCCGATGATTTACTGCGCTTCGAGCCATCAGCGCCGATTACCGAGCAAGGCCTGCGCAAAAATATCAGCGTTGGCATCCAATATATCGAAGCTTGGTTGGGTGGCTTAGGCTGCGTGCCGCTGTACAACTTAATGGAAGATGCCGCAACCGCCGAAATCTCCCGTGCTCAAGTTTGGCAATGGGTACATCAACCTAATGGCATTACCGAAGATTTTCGCAAAATCACCCTCGATTGGGTGCGCGAGTTGATCGTCGAAGAACTGGCCAAGATCGAACAAGAAGTTGGCGCAGAACGCTATCGCAACGGTCATTATGATCGGGCTAGCCAATTGTTTGATCAATTGGTTGCCAACCCAACCTTTACCGAATTTCTCACGCTTCCTGCTTACGAACAAATCGATTAATGTGAATTAATTGGCAGCTTGCAGGTGCTGGCATCAAACAACAATGACCAAAACCTGCAATTCTACGCTGGGATAGATTCTTGATTTTCATTACCTTGGCGACGTTGCCCAAGCGCTTTGAGCGATTGTAATGAATAGCCACCATTGTAATTTGACAAAGGAGTCAGCCATGAACACCACGAACGGTATCTCAACAACAGAACTGGAACGGGGTTGGGCAACGGACGCACGTTGGCAAGGGATTCAGCGCGATTACACAGCCGAAGATGTTGTGCGCTTGCGCGGTTCAGTGATTATTGAGCAAACTTTAGCTCGGATGGGTGCTGAACGCTTGTGGGATCTCCTTCACACCGAAGATTACGTGCATGCGTTGGGTGCGCTGACTGGTAATCAAGCCATGCAGATGGTCAAAGCAGGCTTGAAGGCGATTTACTTGAGTGGCTGGCAGGTTGCCGCCGATGCCAATATGGCTGGGCAAATGTATCCCGATCAAAGCTTGTATCCCGCTAACAGCGTGCCACAAGTTGTCAAACGGATCAACCAAACCTTGCAACGCTGCGACCAAATTTATCACTCAGAAGCTAAAGATGGTACCTACTGGTTCGCGCCCATCATCGCCGATGCTGAAGCTGGCTTTGGTGGCCCACTGAATGCCTTTGAAATGATGAAGGCTATGATCGAAGCTGGCGCGGCTGGGGTGCACTTCGAAGATCAATTATCATCAGAAAAGAAATGTGGCCACTTGGGCGGCAAGGTCTTGATCCCAACGAGCCACTTTATTCGCACGCTGCAAGCTGCCCGTTTGGCTGCCGACGTGATGGACGTACCAACCTTGGTCGTCGCTCGTACCGATGCCAACGGTGCATACCTCTTGACCAGCGACGTTGATCCACGTGACCGCGAGTTTTGTACAGGCGAACGCACCCCCGAAGGCTTCTTCTGTATTCGCGGTGGGATCGATTCAGCAATTGCCCGTGGCTTGGCCTATGCTCCATATGCCGACCTGATTTGGTGTGAAACCTCAACCCCAGATTTGGAAGAAGCACGGAAATTTGCTGAAGCGATCCATGCTCAATATCCAGGCAAATTGTTGGCCTACAACTGCTCGCCATCATTCAACTGGAAGCGCAACTTGGATGATGCCACGATTGCCAAGTTCCAAAGCGAACTCGGCGCGATGGGTTACAAGTTCCAATTCATCACCTTGGCGGGCTTCCACGCCTTGAACTACAGCATGTTCGATTTGGCAACCGGCTATCGCGACCAAGGCATGAGCGCCTATGTGCAATTGCAACAAGCTGAATTCAACCGCGAAAGCGAAGGCTATACCGCCGTCAAGCACCAACGCGAAGTTGGCACTGGCTACTTCGATTTGGTTGCGCAAGCAGTTTCAGGTGGCATGTCATCGACCACCGCCTTGAGCGGCTCGACCGAGCACGAACAATTTGTTGGAGCCCATTAGTAAAGTCAAAAGGCAGAAATCAAAAGGCAAAAGTAGGATTTAGGAGTCATCAGGGATTAGATAACTGTTAATGCAGAGGCGCAGAGCATCTATTGTGCTGAGCTATCGGAACATTTTGTGGTATTGCAATAATTCCGATAGCCCATAGCCTATAGCCAAATTGACCCCTGATCCCTAGCTCCTGAATCCTACAGATCTGCGACTATTGCAAAGCCAGTGAGCCGGCTTTGCGATGGTAAAACACCCTGCATTGCTCGCACCGCGCCGATCTCTCCCTGATCGCGGTGCGAGCTTTTTTGTATTTACGCTGCTTGGCGTATAATACAGCCCACGCTTGTGTTTGGAGATTTGGCAATGGCGCAGCATCGCAATGTGATTTTAATTGGCATGCCTGGATCGGGCAAAAGTACGCTGGGCATTTTATTAGCTAAAGCCTTAGTTTTTGATTTTATTGATACCGATGTGGTGATTCAAACCCGCCAGCATGGCCGCTTGATTGAGATTCTCGAACGGCTAGGCGCTGAGCAATTTTGTGCGGTCGAAAATCAATATTGCGCTGAGCTAGAGCTTGATCAATATGTGGTGGCGACTGGTGGCAGCGTGATTTATAGCCCCGATGCTATGGCCAATTTCCAGCGGCTTGGCACAATCGTCTATCTTTCAATCGCATTCGATGAACTGTTGCCACGCATCACCGATATGGATTCGCGGGGAATTGTGATGCAGCCAGGCCAAAGTTTTGCCGATTTATATGCCGAGCGCGTGCCGCTGTATCGCCAATTTGCCAATATCACCGTAGATTGCACTGGCGAAGATCATGAACACACCGTTAGCCAAATTATGGCTGCATTAAACGCCGATAATTAATCTGGCTATGCTCAACCGTAATTGTGCCATCAGCGCCAAAGAAACGCTCGCCACTGTCAGCCGGGATCGAAAGCAGATCAATCGGGGCTGAGCGTTTGATGCTGCTGGTCAATTCGCTAACCACCTGAGCTAAGGCTTCTAAATTACTATCCCATTTGGCAAACACAAAATGAGTGTGGCGATAGCGCTTGAGCAAGGTTTCCAGCTTATCCATGCCCACATGGCCAGCCTCGCCCCAAAAACTCGGCAACCCTTGGCAATCCAGTGCAATCACATCGGGCTTATAGCGCAAGCCGATTGGCGTTTCAACCCGTGCCTCAGGATAATTGGGCAAATACAACGCCCAAATTAATGCCTTCATCATCACATGTTCGCTCGATTCAACTGGGCGTTTGATCATCACCACCTGCGAACCATGGGCCTTGAATGTCCATTTGCGGCGTAGAAATAGCTCATTGCTCATGTTTGCAACTCCACATGCATCAGCACGTACAGCCTATAGTATAACGATTCTACGTTCTGAGAGTTTGAAAGGATTGATGATGGATTCGTTTTTACCATTTCTGATGTTTGTTGGTTTCTTGGGCCTAATTATCGCTTGGCATGTGTTTGAACATAAACGTTCGGTGCAATTAATTCAGCAATGGGCTGCTACCAATGGCTATCGAATTATCGCCTTGGAGCAACGATGGTTGCGGCGTGGCCCGTTCTTTTGGCGTTCTGGTAAGTATCATACCGTATTCTATGTCGATGTGATTGATCCACAAGGGATGGCACGGGCAATCTGGGTGCGTTGTGGTGGCTGGATTAGCGGCCTATTCTCCGATCAACTTGATGTGCGCTTTGATTCGTAACGAACGGTTTGGATGAACGTATTGAGAGCAAGTGTAAAGGAAGGATTGTTATGACTGTATATGTTTTAGTAACGTTGGCTGTGGTGAGTGGGGCCTTTTTGCTTGGGCGTTATCAAATTCTTAAGCGCAACGAACATATTGAAGCTTGGGCTATCGGTCAGCACTATCAAATTATCGAAATTAAGCGGCCTTGGCTCAATTTAGGGCCATTTCTCTGGCGCACTGGCGAAAACGACCAAGTGTACAAAATTGAATTACGTGATCAAACAGGCCAACAGATTGCAGGTTGGTTGCGCTATCGCGGCTATTTCTTTGGCAACTATGAAATTGATTTGGAAGTTGAATAATGCTGTATGCTATATCATCATTTATACTGGGATTGATTGCTGTCCTTGGTCTGTATCTCAGCGTTAAGCAATCGCAGGCAATTAAGCAATCAATCAAGATTTGGGCCGTAGAAAATCAGTATCAAATTACAAGCCAAAGGCGTTGCTATTTGGATTTTGGCCCGTTTGATGGCCGTGATCGCCGCCAAAATCAGGTTTTCTTGCTGGATATATTAAATGAACAAGGGGCAAAGCGCCAAGCATGGGTTTGTTGCTTTGCCCCCTACTTTGAAATTGAACAGATCGAATTTGAGGCTGTGGTGATTTAGTGCCGCTGATTGGCTCCAACCATGCGGCGGAATACACTGCCAACAAGGCTAAATGGCTGGGGTTCAGCTACGCCCAAATGGCTAGTGCTGATCTGATCGATCATCTTGATCACGCGGGCGAAGGTTTCGATTTGTTGCTGCATCAAATCAAAATCAAGTTTATCGATTACAGCGTTGCTCGGTGTGGCACATAGATAATTAGGCGCTGGAATCAGCGAAATTGTCGGAATGTTGGCTTTGTAGAATGGCTCGCCCTCGCCAAAATAAATCTCGTTAATTGGCATAATCGTGAGTACCCGCTGTTTGGTGCGCTGCAACAACGCGGTGTAATACAGTTGCTCCAACATTGGGCTGGTGGTGTAGGTTAGCTCAAGTTCAGGTTGCTGGCTTGGTTGATAATCGCTTAATGCCCGATTATCGAGCCATTCAGTACAGCCCAAATGCTCTAAGGTCACACCTGCAATTGCCCGCATTTGCTGGCCATTCCACAATTCGGGGTGCTCAGCGAGCCATGTGCTGGTAGCTTGGCCATGCTTGCCAAGTTGCGGCAATTGAAAATGGCCTGTGGCAAAAATAAAAATCAAATTCCGTTGATGCTGCTGCTGTTTGAACCAACGCACTAATGCCAGCAAGCCCAGTGCGCCATTTTCCTCAGGTGCGTTCGGCCCATCGGTATGAGTATTAATCAAAAGGCTTTCGTTGGATTGCTGACCTGGCAAAACCACATACAAGCTATCAGTTGGGCATTGCTCAGTGAGCGTTGCTTCGAGGGTGAAGCGAATCTTTTGGCCAACTGCCTGTTTGAGTTGCTGACCAACCGCAGCGTTGACCCAAAGCGCTGGGCAAGCTTGATAGCTGGTGGTGAAGGGCAAATATTGAGCATCGGCATTGGCCGCTGAGATTTTCGACCAAATGCAAATTACCCCTTTTACTCCAGCTTGTTTGGCGGCGGCTAAATTTGGGCCAGTCAAAAACGAGCCAAGGGTTGGGTTTCGCAGCAGTTTTGGCAATTTCTGGGCTTGGGCGAATTTGGTTGGGTGCAGAAATAGCATGGTTGGTAACGCCGGAACTGCCACTTCAACCAAAGCAATTTTGCCAGCAGCTTGCTGAAAATTGCCAGGGCTTTTGCCACAATCCACCAACTCGCCAATGATGCCCTCAGGCGGTGTAGAGCCTGAATATGGGTAATAAAAGCTACAGGGAATGCTCGTTTCGTTGCCAGCGCTATCGAGGAGCGCTAAACTCCAGTTTTGAGCTTGCCAACGGGTAAAATAATAGCGATCACGCTGAACCTCACAGCCCAAACTGGTTAATTCTGTCGCTAAAAATTCGATAAAGGCCTGATGAGCCTCACTGCCAGTCAGCCGTGGACCCAATTGCTCAAGATACCGATGCCAGCCGATCAGCTCTTGACTTGTGGTGATCTTCATTGATTCAACCTCACTACCACAGGATTCTCAATCAACCAGCTCAATTCTGCCACAATTTTACGCTGCCAATGCCAATCGTTGCGCAACTGTGAGACAATCAAATCGGTCAAATTCATGCGCAGCCAATAGCAGTGCAAACGTTTTTCAAAATTATCAGGAATTAAATCGTGTTGTTGGGCGAATTTGAGCCATGGCTGTAAATAGATTTCAGCTTGACCATAACAGCTTTGCTGGGCAATATCATAAACCCAATCGCCATAGCCAAAATCGGCCCAATCGAGCACGGCCACAATTGTTGGTGGCTGACACAGCACATTATCAAAGCCAAAATCACGATGAATTAAAGATCGTTCAGTGCTGATTGTGCTCAACAATTGCTCCATTAGCCGATAACCTTGCCGCAGCAACGTCCCTGTTTGATCATCACGTTTGATCCAATCATGCCAATCGAAATCAAATTTGTAATTGCCAATATCTAAAACTTCTTCAGCCCATGATTGATAGCGACCATGGCCTTGACTGTTGACCGAACCCCAGCCGGTGACTGGTCCTAGCTTAAGTTGATGCAGTTGCTGCAAACTTTTAAAGAGTGCTGGCTGAATTTGCCTGAGTTCTGCTGCTTCGAGTGAGACAATTGTTTGGCCTGCAATATGTGGGCTAATCGCGTAGGCCCAGCCATCAGCAAATTGACCATGCGCCAGAATTGCTGGAATTGGTAGTTGTTGGCCCCAATGCTGGTAGGCGTAGACATCCTTTAAAAAATCGTGGTAATGCTTGCTAATCCGCACTACATAATGCTTGGCTTGGCTGCAAAATCGATAGGCTTGGGCAAACCAACCTGCTCCGATAAACTCCACTTGGGTCAATTCAAAGCCTGAATCGGCCTCAATTGCCTGCGCTAATGCTGGATTAATCTGCATCAAACGTTCTCCAATAATTGAATAGTGCTCGACGTTGATTGTACCCCGATTGATCCACGAAGGACACGAAGCCCACGAAGGTTTTATTTTGCCACAGATTGGCACAGATTTGTTTGATTATTCTACTATGCCAAGCGCCTGATCCCCTATGTTCTTTGCTCTATGTTCTATGTTCTTTTATGCTCTGCGCCGCTGCGTTAAAATCTAGCTCCATTTTTGATTTTTGACTTCTGCCTTTTGATTTAGCCTGCATCCCTTCCCTATGTTCTATGTTCTTTGCTCTATGTTCTTCAGTGCGACTCCTAACAATCAGAGTGGACTAGCGATTGATTGTATTGATTGCTGTATGCCAACATACTTGAGTGCTAGAATGATGAAACCGATTGGATACGTGGAGAGCAGGCTTGTGGTGCGTAAGCTTGGGTTTTGGGGTTTGAACATCGGCATTTGGCTGGCTGGGATGGGCTTGCTGGGCGGCCTGTTTGGCTGGAATTTGGCGTGGCTCAAAGATTGGCAGTGGCTGGCTGAGCAAACAGGTTGGCGTTTTTGGCTGGCTCAATGGATATTTCGAGCATTGGTCTGCTTGCCCTTAGTATTTGGCTTGCTGTTATTGCTGCATCCCTTGTGGCTTGGCCGTCGTTTACTCGCTGCAACTAAAGCTAATTTAATGGTTGAACCCTCTCCCAATGCAGAAACGTTAAGTCGGCGGCGTTTTATGCTTGAAGCTGGCTTATTGGGTGGTTTGGTTGGTTATAGCAGTGTGATCGAGCCATTTAACCCAGAAATTGTTGAGCTTGAGTTACCGATTGCCAATTTGCCAAGCCGTTTCGAGGGCTTTAAAATTGTCCAATTAAGCGATTTGCATGTTTGTGCTTATACTCCCGCTGCTGATGTAGCCCGCGCTGTGGCCCTGATTAATCAACTTGATGCTGATATTGTAGCAATTACTGGTGATTTTGTTGATCAGCATGCAAAATTTGCTGATGATGCAACTGTGCCCTTGCGTCAATTACAAGCTCGCGAAGGCATTTTTTCGGTGCTCGGCAACCACGATTACTACACTGGCGATATTGATCGCATGATTTGGGCGATTAAACGGGCAGATCTTGGACTGTTGATCAATCAGCAAACGGTTATTCGGCGTGGCGCTGATCGTTTGAATTTGGTGGGCTTAGATGACCCAAAACATGATGATGGTGATGGCTGGAGCCATAGCAGCATTGATCTGACCCGCGCATTTGCTAAGCTATCGGCTGGTGATCCCTGCATCACGTTGTTGCATAACCCAATTTTTGCACCAAGTGTGGTAAAGTCGTATGGGCCACAGGTGATTCTGGCCGGGCATACCCATGGCGGCCAGATCTGGGTTCCGATCTTGACCGAAAGCGCCGTGCGTTCGCGCGATCGTTTTGTGGCTGGGCGCTATCAACTTGCCAACAGCCAGATCTATGTTAATCGTGGTTGGGGATTTACTGGGCCGCCGCTGCGGTTTGGCAAGCGCCCCGAAATTAGCGTGATTCGGTTGACTGGACAGAAGATCGGGAATAGTTTTTAAAACCAGATTGGGTAGTTTAGGAATCAGATGTTGGGAACTATTATTACGCTGATGCGCCAAGTTGGGCGCTGGACTGGATTAGCTTTGGTGATAGGCTTTGCTGCTGGTGTGGCAAGTGCCTTCTTTTTAGTCAGTTTGGCTTGGGTGACCAGCTTGCAAACCACCAATTGGTGGCTATTACTCAGTTTGCCGTTGCTTGGTGGCTTGGTGGCTTGGCTCTATCAGCGTTTTGGCACAAGCGTGGCGGCTGGCAATAATCTGATCATTGAACAACTGCATAACCCTGATTCGGCGGGAATTCCCTTGCGCATGGCTCCGTTGGTGTTGCTCGGAACCTTGTTGACCCATCTTGGTGGTGGCTCGGCTGGGCGCGAAGGGACGGCAGTGCAAATGGGCGCGAGTTTGGCAGCGCGAATCGGGCGTTGGTGGCGCTTGCCCCAAGCTGAATGGCGTTTGGTAGTAATGATGGGCATCAGCGCGGGGTTCAGCAGCGTCTTTGGTACGCCGATAGCCGGCACAATTTTCGCCATGGAAGTGCTAGCATTTGGGGTTTTGCGCTATGAAGCGTTGTTGCCATGTTTGGTGGCAGCCTTAGTTGGCGATGGAGTGGTGCGTTGGCTGAATGTTGCCCATAGCCATTATCATGTAGGCAGTGTACCCGATTTGAGCATGATCTGGGCGATTTTAGTTGGAGCAGGAATTTGCTTTGGCTTAGCCAGCAGTGCGTTTGCGATCTGGACTGAATTGGTGCAAACCTGGTCACGGCGTTGGCTGCCCAACCCAATTTTGCGGGCAGTGGCTGGTGGCGGGCTGATTGTAAGCATCAGTTTTTTGTTGAATACGCGTGATTACAATGGGCTAAGCTTGCCGTTGCTGGCGCAGGCTTTTGAGCCACGAGGCGTTGTATTTTGGGCTTTTGCACTCAAATTATTGTTAACTGGCTTGACCTTGGGCGTGGGCTTTAAAGGTGGCGAAGTAACGCCATTGTTTGTGATTGGCGCGACGCTTGGCTCAGCTTTAGCGCAATTATTTGGTGTGCCAACTGATCTGTTGGCGGCATTGGGCTTTATTGCAGTGTTTGCTGGGGCTGCTAATACCCCGATTGCCTGTGTCTTGATGGGAGTTGAATTATTTGGCTCGGCCTTGCTTGGGCCTTTGATGCTCACAACCTGCATTGCCTACGCCATTTCGGGCCATCGCGGAATCTACGCGGCGCAACGGGTTGGCTGGGCCAAACGCCAGCATTTGGCACATCAAACTAGCAAACGGCTTGATCAACTGCATATTGATTAAAAAATGAGGCCCGAACTCTAGCCTAGTGTCGGGCCTCGGCAGTGCTATTGATTTGCACACATCAATACGTTTAAACTACCACGTCAGTCCTAAGAGCGCTGGGTTTTTCCATTAAACTACGGCCCCAAAGTTTGGCGGAGCTGGCTAGATTCGAACTAGCATCCAGCGGTATATGCATGATAGTGCTTGACTTGATGTTCAACAGCGAATACTGAATCTAGAGCGATAATCTGAATTTGAGTGGCTGTGTTAGCGCCTCTGCCAATTGGGCTACCCAGCCTAAGTTGGTGGCTGGGGGAGGATTCGAACCTCCACTTTCTAACACGACGTTTGCCGATTCAGCTTGAGCTTTAGTCTCAGCTTGCGCTCTTGCGCAGTGCTATTGTAGGCTAGGTTGCAGCTTTGGGCAATCGTGCTTTAGGCTGATTCACGAGTGGCTAGGAGGCAGAGATCAGATAGGGCAATCATAAAGGTTGATTTTTAGCCACAGATTGGCACAGATGTATTTGATTATGTTTCTGATCCACGAAGGACACGAAGGACACGAAGGGGAGTTGGCTATAAGCTATGGGCAATCGGAGATTCGTTGGGAATACCAATAGCCTAGAGCCATTATTGCTCTGCGCCTCTGCGTTAAGTTTCCATCACTCAATAACTAAGCACTCATATCTTTATGTTCTATGCTCTCTTTCCTGACCCCTGACCCCTAGCCCCTGATCCCTATGCTCGATACAAATCAAACGTGCGTTGCAACATCGTTTGCAACTCAAATTGTTGTTGAATGCGTTGGCGGGCGGCTTGGCGACAGGCTTGGTTTAATGATTGATCGCTGAGCATGCGCCCGATTGCCTGCGCCAGCGCAGCACTTTGGCCTGGCTCAACCAATAGACCTTGGATTCCATCGCTGATTGCTTCGCGTGTACCATCGGTGCTGCTGGCAACAATTGCTTGCCCACTGGCCATGGCTTCGAGCAAGGCAAACGATAAGCCTTCGTACAGCGATGGCAAGACAAAAACATCAAGTGCGGCCAAAGCCGCAGGCATATTAGTTTGCTGGCCGACAAAATGCACTTGATTTGGCTTGGGTAGTTGTTGGGCAGCTTGACGTAATTCGTCAGCTAAATCGCCCTCGCCGATTAATGCGACATGCAAATTCGGCTGCGCTTGCCACAACGTTGGTAAGGCCTCGAATAAAATTTGGTGGCCTTTTTGGCGGCTCAAACGCCCAACCACGCCTAAAAGTGGCACATCGGCGGGAATTTGCCACGCTGCACGAGTTGCAGGATCGCGCGGTTGCGGCTGCCAGCGTTGGCTATCAACCGCATTATAAATGGTATGCAAACGCCGCTTGGGAAAGCCAAATTGCTCTAATAACAATTGAGCATTGCCTTGCGAAACCGCGATGCCAGCGTGTAAGGTGGCGTATTGCCAACGCCGATTGAGCAGCCGCAGATGATGGGAAAGCCAATTGAAGCGGGGAATTGGCGTGACCAACTGGAAGGTGATAACTCGGCGTGGCACTCGCGCCAAGGCCGCCCCAAGCACCAATTCTGCGGCGCGGCGCGGTGAAGGCACAACGAAATGCACAATATCAGGCTGTAATTGGCGAAAAAGTCGTGCCGCTTGATTGACTGCCTTCAGCGATAACCCATGCTCGTGCACCACATCCAAGGTTGCAATGCTCGCTCCATGGGCTTTGGCTCGATCGATCAAGGGTTGGGTGGCTGGGCGCGGCGGCAGCAACAAGCCAAGTTCAAATTGCTGTTGGTCGGCATTGAGCAACAGGGTTTCTAAATAGCCCTCGGCTCCCCCAAGGGCTGTGCTATCGGTGACGAACCAGAGTCGCCGTTTCATGCAGGCACTCGATAGATCGCTAAACGAGTTTGTTTGATGCGGTAAATCGGCAAGCGCTCAGCCAATTCGTTGACACAGCGGGTGACCCCAACACACTCAGGATGCGCATCGACCCAAGTATAATCATCCCAAACAACTACTCCACCAGGCCGCACCAATTTCAGCGCCACTTCGGTATCAGCCTTAACGAAGGGATACGAATGATCAGCATCAACCAAGACTAAATCCATTTGGCCATAATATGGGCTAAAATCGAATGGCTCTAAACCAAGCCAAAGCTGGGTGATTTTGCTGGCCTCAGGGGTATTGTGAAAGTGTTGGCCTGGCGTGAAGCTTAATTCAAACTGATAGCCATTGCGCCGCAAATACTCGTTGCGGGTCTTGACATCGAGGTCAAGCGTGTAGATTTTGGTTTCCGGGCTGCTATGCTGAGCCATCATGCGCGTGGTTGCGCCCATGTAGGTGCCAAATTCAAAAATAGTTTTGGGTTGGCTAATTTGGGTCACACCCGCCAATGATAGCAATTCAGCCAAAGGCATTTCCATGGTGTCGTCGCGCACAATCGCCGCAACTGGCACTTCGATGCTGGCCTGACGACCTTCGGGAAATAGCTCAGGTAGCGAGCGTTGGGTTAATGTATATTCGGCGTAGCGGCCATATTGCTCGAATAGGCGTTGGCGCACAGTTTTTTGATTATTGGCAACGCGCCAAGCGATATAACGTTGCAACACTGGCTTGGGGATAAATGGCCGGACTCGGCTTTTCCACGACATAGCGGTTCCTTTGATAATTAATACATGTAATGGTTAATTGGTTGGCAATGACGTGCATACCCTCACCCCCTAGCCCCCTCTCCCGCACGCGAGGCGAGGGGGAATCACTCTGGAAATACACCCCTCGCCCGCCACAGTGGGCGAGGGGTTGGGGGTGAGGGTACGGCGAAACTGGTTGCGAACCTCATAATCCATTACAAATAAAGGCTGGTAACTGCTTGCGATAATTCGGCCAGATCGACGGTAGCCGTGCCAACTTTGCCCACCACAATTCCGGCTGCTAGATTGGCCAATTGCATGGCATGCTCCAAACTGCTACCGCTAGCTAGCGCCAAGGCCAAAATTGCTACAACCGTATCACCTGCTCCAGTCACATCGTAGACGTTGCGGGCATGGGTTGGCAAAAAGACAGGGGCATGGTCGTTGCGATAGAGCGCCATGCCATCAGCGCTGCGGGTAATAATCAGCGCTGCACCTTGCAGCAAATCCAACAATTGATCAGCAGCATGGTGCAGTTGTTCAAGCGTTTGGAGGCTTAGCCCAGTCACAACTTGGGTTTCTTGCAGATTAGGCGTAATTACGCTGGCTTGGGCATAACGCTGATAATTGATGCCCTTGGGATCAACCACCACCGGAATGTTGTAATACCGTGCCTGTTGAATCACATGCTGGCAAATTCGCTCAGTCAGCACCCCCTTGGCATAATCCGAGAGAATACAAACTTGGCAATTAGCAATCTGTTGATCAACCCAAGCGCACAGTGCTGCTTCGCTCGCTTCATCAAGCGCCGTGCTGACCTCGCTATCATAGCGCAACATCTGTTGGTTATGGGCGATGATGCGGGTTTTGAGCGTGGTTGGGCGTTGAGCACTGATCAAGCCTGTGCTATCAGCAACGCCCGCCTGTTGGAGGGCAATTTTGAGCTGTTGGCCTGCCAAATCGTCGCCGATCACCCCGCCAAGCAGCACCTCGGCATTCAGTGCGGCAATACTGGCGGCAACGTTGCTAGCTCCGCCTGGCCGATAGCTGCGCGAACGCACATTGACGATTGGCACTGGCGCTTCAGGCGAAATGCGGGTCACATCGCCCCAAATATATTCATCGAGCATAACATCGCCAACAATTAAGACCCGTTGTTGGCTTAATTTGGCTAGCGTGGCAGTTAATTCATGCACAATGAATCTCCAATTCGATCAATTCATGGGCTGGGCGGGGCTTGATATAATCGATTTTCAATGGCTGGCCAACTAAGCCTAATTGTTCTTCGACCGCCGCCAAGACCATTTCTGGCGTAATTTCCTGCATACATTGGCGCTCGATTGGGCAATTCTCCCAGAGCCAGCAGGGCGCACAACTTAATGGCGTGTACAAATTGCTGTTGCAGCTATAGCCCGATTGAAACGGCGCTTCACGACCACCAAAAATAATCACCGAGCGGCAATCCACCGCCCGTGCTAAGTGCATCTGAAAGCCGACAAAGCCAATAAAGAGCTGCGCCGCTTGCAAAATTGCCGCCGATTCGCGGATGCTGGCTTTGCCCCGCAGATCGATCACATGCTCAAGTTTGGGGTCGCTGGGCATGCCAAGTTGCACAATCGTAAAGTGTTTGGCTAATTGATTGACTACAACTTGCATGCGTTCGGGATACCACTCTTTGGTGGCAATTGGGTAGCGTGCTGCCAAAATTGAGCTTTGGACTGCAATATAGGGCTTGGAAATAATGTGTTGAGTACGTTCAGTCTCAGTTAAGTGCAGATAAGGCCGCACACCCACAGGATAATCGATTCCCAAAACCGAAGCCATATTGGTAATCAGATGTTGCTGTGGTGGTAAATCGCGGGCTTGTTCTTTAATATGGGTCGTATAATTAAGCCGTTTGAATGGCAATCCATGCTGTTCAATGATTTTAAAATAATAGGGCATCACCGGAATTATTCCAGCAATATCGGGGTTATGCGCGAATAATTCAGGATTATTGGTTTGCATCCAAAGATCGGCTTCGTCATGTTCGCGCAAGGCTCGAAAAATCGCTGTGCATAACAATTGATCGCCAAGGCCACCGCCAAAGCCTAATACTCGTCGGATCGTGGGTTTGCGTAGGTGTAAGTTTAAATGCCACCAGCGCGGCAAAAATTTGCTTTGCCAATCGTAGCGCAAGCGGCGCTGAACTCGCGCTAAAAATGAGATTTGGTTTGGGTCTGCCACAACTAGGCCTCAATTTTCTCGCACACCAGTTCCCACGAATAAATATCAACATCGGGGTTTTCATGAATAAATTTGGTTTGGCCTAATTCGCGCAGCAAGCCTTTGACAAACTCTAGCGAAAAATGGGCATGCTTGTGATGAGGATTATAGGGCTGGCCAGTTTTTTGGCAATGGACGCGAAAGCGTTGTTCATCGGGGCAGAAAATCACCAAACGACCACCAACTTTTAATACGCGTAGCCATTCTTTTAGCGCCGCTTTGGTATCGTCGAAATCTTCGAGCAAATGCGATGAATAAATATAATCGATCACATTATCGGCAAACCAATATAAATGATCGGCATCGCCGCCCAATTGCACTGGATATTGACCAACCGCAGTATAAGGTTGCGGTAAATCGACCCGCACCGCCCGAGGGTTGATTGGGTCGCCACCAAAGCCTAAATCTAAGCCATAACCGACACAAAATGGGTCAAGCCGAGCGCGGCATTTGGATGTTTCGCTGGCCCAAGCCCATTTACTGGTGCGTTTAGCCTGAATTTTGGGCAAAATGGTGCGCATCGCCGAACGAGCAGCATTTTCGATCCCTAAGGCACGGCTGACAGTTTTTAATGCTGGCAAAGCCCGCAGATAATTTTTCCAAACAATTTGGCGTGTGCGAGCAATATATTTAGTCATGGTGCGAATCCTTGTTACAGGCAGCATAGAGCGCTGCTTCAACCCGATCGATCATGGTGCTCATGCGAAACTCGCGATCGACAATCTGGGTGGCTTGGTTGTGGAGTTTTTGGGCTAAGGCTGGTTGGGTAAAGAGCGTTGCAATATGGTCGGCGCAGCTTGCAGCATCGTCGCGGGCAAACACCATGCCAGTTTGTTCATGCTTGATAATTTCGGTTGTGCCGCCAGTATCCGAGGCCACTACCACCAACCCCATTGCCAGCGCCTCAACGACAGTAATGCTAAATGGCTCATCCCAACGTGATGGGAAGATCAAAATATCGTGGCTGGCGTAGATGTCGGGTAGTGCTTGGCGCGGCAATTTGCCCCGCCAAGCAACGCTTTGGCTGATACCAAGGGTTTCGGCGTAGCGCTGCATCTCGCTGGTATATTCAGCGGAAAGCCCAGCCCCAACAATCGAGAGCGTCGCTTGTTCAAAGCCATGCTTTTGTTGCACCAAGGCAAAGGCCTCAAGTAAGGTTTCCATGCCTTTGTGGCCGGAAATTTGACCAACAAACAATAAGCGCTGGCCCATGCTAGCTGATCGTTCACGGCGCACAAACAAATCGTAATCAACACCCCAGCGAATCACTTGAGCATTGGGCATGGAGCCGATGGGTTGGGTTTGCTTGAGCAAAAAGTCGCTAGCAAAAATTGCATTGGCATAGCTCAATGGCAAATGATTGCGAAAACCAGTTTTGCGCCCAAGCTTTCGGCCAAGCAGTTTGCGCCCAAGCCAACGCACAGGATGGCGCGGCATATAGTGCCATGGATCGAAAATTCCAATCCGAATTGGCCAATGATCGGAGATGAAAAAGACTGTGCGATAGCCGCGTGCTTGGAGCATACGCACTGCCGACATCGAGGCTTGGTAGAAACTCCAAACAAACACAATATCGGGTTTTAGCGCTTCGGCAAGTGCTAAAATGCGTGGCTGATTGTGGAGTTCACGTTCGTATAAACGGCGTTGGTGGGCTAAAGTAGTTTGAGCCACGGGGTGAATATCGATCGTCAGCGAACGCTCGATAAAGCCTTCGCGCACTTCGCGATCCACGCCGTAGGTGCTGGTTAGCACCGTTACATCGTGGCCTTTGGCGCGTAAACCAGCAACCACATCGCCACAACCAACCTCGTAGCCACCGATATAGTGCGGTGGAAATAAGCTGGTCAACACCAGAATCTTTAATGGTTGCATTAATCGCGATCCTCTTGGGCCGTCTCAGGCCATTGCCACTGCCCGCCAAGCCGTACATTACCGGCATAATCCAAGCGGCTCATTGAAGCTGGGGTAGTCGGGCCAGGCAAAATTTCAACCTGAGCACATCCAGGCAGGTAATCCAACGCACTACCATCACCTGAACGCACCCCAACATCAAGCAAATAGATGCCAGGTTGCAAGTTGAGCGTATCGAGGGTACTGGTGAGTTGGCCGTGCTGGCCGCGCTTAATAAGGTAGCGTGGTGCATTCAAATCGCTATCGACCGTCATTAGGCGCGTGCCTTCGAGTGAGGAAAACCCATAGCCAAACGACACGCCATAGACATCGGCATAGGCTTCGTAGTTGAAGCTGACGTTGAGCACCTCGCCATGCAAAATTGGCTCGCCGTGGTTAAAGGTCAGGTCATTAATCTTAAAGCGCTTACCATAATCATAATGGCGAGTTGCCTCGCGCAGATCGACGCGAGAGCTGCTTGAAGTGACGGTTTGCATCAAATATTCGTTGACAATTGCTGCCGAAGGGCCATCTTTGAGCACAGTGCCTTGGTTGAGCCAAACCACTCGTTGACATAAGCTGCGAATTGCCGCCATATTGTGGCTTACAAAGAGCACAGTCCGGCCATTCTGGGCAACTTCGCCCATTTTGCCCAAGCATTTCTTTTGAAATTGAGCATCGCCAACCGCCAGAACCTCATCGACAATCAGAATTTCTGGCTCAAGGTGGGCGGCCACCGCAAAGGCTAAGCGCAAATACATGCCGCTGGAATAATGTTTAACCATGGTGTCGATAAATTGCTCGACCTCAGCAAAGGCCACAATTTCATCGAACTTACGGTTAATTTCGGCGCGGCTCATGCCCAAAATCGCTCCGTTGAGATACATATTTTCGCGACCTGTGAGGTCGGGATGAAAACCCGTGCCAACTTCAAGCAGCGTGCCAACCCGCCCACGAATCAAGGCTGAGCCAGTGGTTGGCTCGGTAATCCGCGAAAGCACTTTCAATAAGGTACTTTTGCCCGCGCCGTTGTGGCCGATAATCCCAACGACTTCGCCCTGCTTAACATCGAATGAAACATCGCGCAGCGCCCAAAATTCCTTGGTCGCAGCTTGGCTGCCTTGACCACGCATGGCTGAACGCAAGCGGCGGGCTGGCGCTAACATCATATCCGACACTGTTTCGCGAAAGGTTTTTTGAAATGCATTCGCCCCAATGCGAAATTGCTTACTTAAATGCTCAACCTGAATCGCAATCTCGCTCATTGTTACACCATATCTGCAAATTGTTTTTCAATTCGGCGGAAGTATAAAGCTCCGGTAAACAGCAGGAATAAGGCAATGCCCACCGATGGCAGCATACTTGACCAACTAATTTGGCCTGTACCAAGCATCGACCAACGAAAGCCATCAATCACCCCAACCATGGGGTTCAAGCCATACAACCAGCGCCATTCTTGAGGAATCAAGCTGCTGGAGTAGGCTACCGGGCTGCCATATTGCCAAAGCTGGGCCATAAACGGAATGACATAACGAATATCGCGAAACTGCACATTTAATGCTGCTAGCCATAAACTCACGCCTAAACCAGTAATTAGCACCAGCATAATGAATAATGGCAACGCCAACATACGGATGCTTGGCGTGATGCCAAACCACAGCAGCATGCCAAACATCACTACAAAGGCAATCGCAAAATCGACTAAGCCGCCAAGCACAGTTGAAATTGGCACAGTTAATCGTGGAAAATAGACTTTTTTGATTAAGTTGGCGTTACCAACCAAGCTATTTGAGCCTTGGCTGAGTGCGTTGGCAAACAACGCCCATGGTACAAGCGCCGTAATCGAAAAAGCTTCGTAGGCAATGCCATCGGAAGGCAATTTGGCCAACCTGCCAAAAATCAGCGTAAAGACAATCATCGAAAAAACTGGTTGGATGATGGCCCAAGCTGCGCCAAGCACGGTCTGTTTGTAGCGAACTTTAACATCGCGCCAAATCAGAAAAAACAGTAATTCACGGTAGGCCCAGAGTTCGCGTAATTGCAGCGAAACCCAGCCTTTGGATGGTTCTATCCGCGTGATGGGGGTTGTTTGTAACGTCGTGGAGGCTCTTTGCACTGTTTTCTCACCACACAATGTTTGTTAACAGACCAAGCCATTATAGCATATTGGGTTTTGATTTACGAAGTGCACGAAGAGGATACGGCTCTAGGCTCTAGGTGTCATGGTTTATCGTATTAACAACCGCCAGCGTTCCCTCACCCCCTGACCCCCTCTCCCGCATGCGAGGCGAGGGGGAACCGCACCACCATGATTATTCGATCGCCCCTCGCCCGCCGCCGTGGGAGAGGGGTTGGGGTGAGGGGTTTTAAAACCTACCCTTGTAAGCTGACCCCCTCTCCCGCATGCGAGGCGAGGGGGAAAATGCAGGGTTAGAATGCCCCTCGCCCGCCGCCGTGGGAAAGAGGCTGGGGGTCAGGGTATAGTAAAAACGGGCTTGCCCAAGCAACATACTTGAGCAAGCCCACAATTTCAAGGATTTAGCGCTGAAATCGAACTAAGGTTATTTGAGTTCAAAGATAACTTGAACTTCGATGACTTGGCTTTGTTGGCCAGGTTGGATTGGTGCGCCAGCGCCGGCGGCCATATCGCGTGATTCGTAGGCCACTGGGTAAGTTACAGGAGTTGACGTTTCGCTGATAACCAACACTTCGCCAACTTGAGCGTTGCTAACGGCGGCGTATTGTTCGGCCCGCAATTGAGCATCTTTGATGGCAGCTTGGCGAGCGGCTTCCAATGATTTAGCTGGGTCGGCAACATCAAAGCTCAGGCCTGAAATGTTGTTTGCGCCAACTTCAACCACTTTATCCAATAAACCACCAGCATCGCTAACCGAAACTTTGACGCGCACGCTGTTGTTGACATCGTAGCCCTTCAAAACTGGGGTGTTGCCCGAGTAATCGTAGCTTGGCGAGATGTTAAGGTTGGTGGTTTGAATATCAGCATCGGCAATGCCAGCGGCTTTCAATTGCTCGATCAAGGCATTCATTTTGGTGTTATTTTCGCTCAAAGCGCTTTTGGCATCTGCTGCGTTGGTATTGACCCCAATCGTCACATAGGCAATATCGGGTGTTACTTTGACTTCGCCGCGACCAGTAACTGAAATTCGTTTGCGGCTCTCGGTATCGGTTTGGGCGGCACTACCACGAGGTAAAATCACCAACGAGGTAATTCCAAACCCAACAATCAACAACAGTGCCAACGACCAACCAATAATTGAGTTACGAGCGTTCATTATCCATTCCTCATACTAATAAGCAATTAAGTGAACTCTACAAGCAGTGCTCAGCTCCATCCGGCTTGGGTGATGCGCTGCTTATTTGGTTTCTATATACTCAACGCCACAGGCTTGCAATTTGTTCCCGAAAGCTTTTGATATAATTGTTTGGTGCTTCAGTAGCCACTTGTCAGCAACTTTAGGTGGAAAATTGGCTAAAATTTTGAAGGAGTTAACCATGATCGATTTGCGCAGCGATACCGTTACGAAGCCAAGTTTGGCCATGCGTGAGGCCATGCATCATGCCGAGGTTGGTGACGATGTGTTTGGTGATGATCCAACGGTCAATCAATTACAGCGCTATGCCGCCGATCTGGTTGGCAAAGAGGCGGCGATTTTTGTGCCAAGCGGCACGATGGGCAATTTGGCGGCAATTTTGGCCCATGCTGGGCGTGGTCAAGAACTGTTGCTCGGTGATGAATCGCATATTTATCATTATGAGGCGGGTGGCGCTTCAGCCTTGGGTGGCTTGGTGTTTCATCCCATCCCAACCAATGCCCAAGGCGAGCTGGATTTAGCGGCTTTGAATGCGGCAGTACGCCCAGCCTACGATGCCCATGCGGCTCAGGCAGGCCTGGTGTGTCTAGAAAATAGTCACAATCGCTGTGGTGGCACAGTGCTTTCGTTAGAATATTTGGCGCAAGTACAGCAATGGGCCAGCAGCCAAAACTTGCCAGTGCATATGGATGGCGCTCGGGTGTTCAATGCAGCGGTGGCGCTCGGCGTGCCAGCTAGCACCATCACCAAGCATGTCGATAGCGTGCAATTTTGCTTATCCAAAGGCTTGGGTGCACCAATTGGCTCGATTGTGGCTGGCTCAGGCGAGTTTATCAAAAAGGTGCATCGCTGGCGCAAAATGCTTGGCGGCGGCATGCGCCAAGTTGGCGTAGTCGCAGCGGCGGGCATGATTGCGCTCAACGAAGGCCGCGAACGCTTGATCGATGACCATGTAAATGCCAAAATGCTGGCCGAAGCACTCAGTCAATTGCCTCAAATTGAGCTTGATTTGGCTTCGGTGCAAACCAATATTATCGTTTTTGGCTTGCGTGATAGCACGTTTAGCCCTGAACAATTGGTTGAACGTTTACGCCAAGCAGGGGTTTTGATCGTGCCATTCAAAGGCCGTTTACGGGCTGTAACCCATGTTGATGTTAATCGTGAGCAATGCACCGAGGCCTCCAGCATCATCGCCGAGGTGCTGCAAAGCGCTTAATCCCGTTACAAATTTTGCACTTTCGCGCCCTGCGGCTCGTGTATCCTATAGACATCAATAATCGCATCTAGACAAGGATTTTGGGCTATGACTGAAATAGCTAACAAGCTTGCCATTGTGCGTGCAGCGATTGCACGTTATAAATATGGCGCTGTGCGGTTGCGCGGTGTCGATTGGTTTGCATGGGCCACAGCGGGCTTAGATAATGTGGTGATTTTAACGACTGAAACTGGGATTGCCGAGGTGGTGATTACTGCTGATCAGGCCTTGATCGTGACTGATTCAGTTGAAGTTGATCGCCTACGCGACCAAGGTATTCCCGCCGAATATCAACTTTGGGCAACCAGTTGGTCTACGCCATATTTGCTCAATCAAGCAGTACGCGAGTGGAGCAATGCAACCTTGGTGGCCTCAGATCGGCCAGCTCAAGGCGAGGTTGGCCTACCACCTGAATTAGTTGCGGCTAAATTGCGCTTAGTGCCCGAAGAAATTGCCCGTTATCAAGCGCTGGGTCGCACGACTACCCAGATTATGACCAAGGTACTGAGTGCTGCAAAACCAGAGTGGACAGAATTTCAATTGGCGGGAGCCGCCGCCGCCGAGCTTTGGAGCCATGGCATTCACCCAGCCTTGACCTTGGTTGGTGGCGAGCGCCGTTTGCCGTTGTATGGCCACTTGCCAGCCACCCACGAGCCAATCGGCCAACGCGCGATGTTGGTAGTTTGTGCGCGGCAAGGCGGTTTGTATGCCAATGTCAGCCGCTACATTCATTTTCGACCTGAAACTGCCGCCGAACGGGCCAGCTACGAGCAAGTGATTGCAATTGAAGCCGAGATGATCGCCGCCGCCCAAATTGGCAGTACGGTTGGCGCAGTCTACGATGCAGCCGTAGCGGCTTATACCAAGCGTGGTGTCGTCGAGCAGATGCAGCGGTTGCATCAAGGTGGCACAACTGGCTATCGTTCACGCGAAGTTGTGGCGCGGCCAGGCGAACCAACGATCATCGAAGCCAACACAGCAATGGCTTGGAATCCCAGTTTAGCTGGCGTGAAAATTGAAGATACAATTATTCGCAGCGCTACTGGAATCGAAGTTCTTTCGATTGATCCTGCTTGGCCAAGTGTGGAGTATGCAGGTTTACGCCGAGCATTACCATTAGTCATTTAGGAGCAAGCCCAATGAATCTCAGTGATACGCCCCATCGCCGCTACAACCCGCTGACTGACGAATGGGTCTTGGTTTCGCCACATCGAACTGCCCGCCCATGGCAAGGCCAGGTCGAAAAAACCATTCCCGACCAGCGCCCAGCCTTTGATCCGCAATGCTACCTTTGCCCTGGAGTAACGCGGGCCAATGGCGAGATCAACCCAGTTTATGCTAGCACCTTTGTGTTCCCTAATGATTTTGCCGCCTTGCTGCCCGATAGCCCGAATGCAGCGCTTGATGATGGCCTGTTTCAAGCCCATAGCGAACGTGGTATTTGTCGGGTGATTTGTTTCTCGCCACGTCACGATTTGACCTTGGCCGAAATGGAGATTCCCGATATTCGTTTGGTCATCGATTTGTGGGCTAGTCAATTTAGCGAGCTAGCTGCGATCGATTGGATCAAGCATGTCGAGATTTTTGAAAATCGCGGCGCAGCGATGGGGGCAAGCAATCCACACCCGCATGGCCAAATTTGGGCCAACGAAAGCATTCCAACGCTGGTCGCCACCGAACAGCGTAGCCAAAAGGCTTACTTTGCTCAACACCAACGCCCATTACTGATCGATTACGTGGAGCAAGAATTAGCGCGGGGCGAACGGGTGGTCTATGCCAACGATTACTGGGCAGCGGTCGTGCCATTTTGGGCAGTTTGGCCTTATGAAACCATGCTTTTGCCACGTCGGGCGGTGAGCACCTTGGCCGAATTAAGCGAAGCTGAACGTGATGGCCTCGCCGATTTACTCAGCCATACCCTGATTCGCTACGATAATTTGTTCCAAACCTCGTTTCCCTATACGTTTGGCTGGCACAATGCCCCCTGCGATGGCGAACAATATCCCCATCATGTGGTGCATGCCCATATTTACCCGCCATTGTTACGCTCGGCCACGGTGCGCAAATTTATGGTTGGCTACGAAATGTTGGCCCAACCACAGCGCGACTTAACCGCCGAAACCGCCGCGCAACGGCTACGCGATTTACCCAGCCTGCATTGGACTAAAGCTGAGTAGAATAGCCGCATTCGCTAAGTTCCCTCACCCACTAGCCCCCTCTCCCGCACGCGAGGCGAGGGGGGACGACTAAGAAAAAAGCCCCTCGCCCACCGCAGTGGGCGAGGGGTTGGGGTAAGGGAACTTAACAAGCAAGCTCCCGCACGCGAGGTGCGGGAACCTACTAGATCGTAATCCAGCCACCGTCATTTTCATCGGAGCGATGAGCAGCATCAAGCAAACTTTGGGTCAGCAAGCCATCGCTAAACGTGGCGGCTTGCTCCAACGCATCAAGCTGACCACGGCTGTAGGCCTTCAAGGCATGGCCAAGATAGACCGTTCCCACTGGGAAGTTACCACTAATTTCGCTTGGAATCGCTACCGTATGAGCAGGCGTGCGCTCTTGCCACTCGCCATCACGCTCGGCATGCCACAAACGAGCGCCTTCAATTTTGATCGCGCCATGTTCGCCATGAATAATCATACGATCGTTTTCGTTGAGTGCCGCCACGCCACTAATCATAATTGAGGCAAAACCACCATTCGCCAAACGCACTTGAGCCGTGGCAAAATCATCACTGGTGACAGGCAAGAGTTGATCGTCGAGTGGTCGTTCAGTTACAAAGGTGTGCAAGCTTGCGCGAATTGAGCTAAAATCGCCACACAACCAGCGCAACATATCAATTTGGTGTGAGCCAATCGCACCCCAAGCACCACCAGCTTGCTCTTTATCACTCCACCAGTTCCAAGGACGTTGCGGGTCAGCTCGCGACGAGAAGATCACGCTGCTATTGACATGGCGAATCTGGCCGATCGCACCATCATTAATCAACGCCCGCGCCATTTGAAAAATTGGTAAAAAGCGTAATTCATGATCGATCAAACTTAATTGTTCAGGATGGGCTTGGGCGGCTTCGAGCATGGTTTGGGCTTCGAGCACATTTAATGCTGTTGGTTTTTCGCACAACACATGCTTGCCAGCTTCTAAGGCCGCTACGCTGATTTCGCAATGCGTCCCTGGCGGGGTCACAATCGAAATCAAATCGGCATCGCTGCTGAGCAAATCACGCCAATGTTCAAAGGCTTCAACATTCAAAGTGGCAGCTTCACGCTGAGTTTTTTCATAATTTTGGGCGGCGATCCCCACGATTTTCAGCCCAGCCGAACGAAAGGCTGGCACCTGAACGCGAGCACCCCAACCGGTTCCAATAATTGCAATTTTCATCGAAATAAACCTCCCTTGGAGCGCAATGCAATCCTAATGTGCGGCGAGTTGGCCAAGGCTTTGCTCGATCTCCTGCCGTGGCAAGCCCAATTGCTCAAGGCTGGCATCGCTACGAGTGAGCAATTGATGATACCACGCCTGAGCATCACTGCATGCGGCTTCGGCAAATTCAGTCGCCTCAAGCCACTGCCAGAGATGATCCTCGGCATTGGGATAATCGCCGACTGCTGCATAGACGCGCCAAGCATCGTCGAGAGTTGCAGGCTCTAGCTCGTAATTGCTCAATTCGTGTAGCCCAGCTTTAGCCGCCTCACGCACTTCAGGCGGAATTTGCTGACTTGACCGCACCAAGGCTCCATAAAGCATCAAGGCTCGATCAAAACGCCGATAGGCCTCGTCAATCATGCCTTGTGCTTGGAAACACTGGCCTTCAGCAACATGCAAAGCTGCCAGCACCGCACAACGATCAAGATCAATCGTGCCCCCGAATTGAACTAACTTGAGCAAATCTTCATCGGGCAATAAATCGACAAAATGGCTATGGGTATCGAATAAATCGCGATAGGCCGTGTTGATTGTGGCTTGAGCCTCTTCGATTGAGCCAGCCTCGTGCAAACGCACAATCTTGCGCCAAATAAGGCCAAATTGTTCGATCAGGCGTAAAATGTAATCTCGCATAGCTCCTCAAAAAAGAGCGCAGCCTGTGGTTGCCCATAAACTGCGCTAACAATTTAGCCTAATTGTTTGATTAATTCATTTGGATCGTTGGTTGGCAACTTGCACGCCCGCCGCACACACACATACGCCGTGGCTTGTTGGTTGAGCAACGGTCGTTCAGCCAACAATGGAATTAGCTGCTGAGCCGCGTGATCATCGGGCTTGCAAGCAGCCACGACTTTGTTGGGCTGGTAGTTGCGATAGGTCGCTTGCAACAACGCTTTGAACGCAGGATCAGCTGGATCGCCAATTAAGGCAACTTCGCGTGGCTCAGCAAGCGCAAAATCGGCGGCAGCCAGCAAGCGCCCAAATGCCCCAGGCAGTTGGAGCAACGCACCGCTCAAATTCGCCAACACCGTTTCAGCATATTGGCGATATTCGTAGCGATCAAGCAGGGTTGCCAAACGCAGCAACACATCAACCGCCACCGAATTACCGGCAGGCGTAGCATTGTCGTAAAGGTCGCGGGGCCGTGTGATCAACTGTTCATGATCGCTGGCCGTATCGAAAAAGCTGCGTTGTTGCGCATCCCAGAAGCGCTCAGTCATGCTTTCGGCCAATTCAATCGCCACTTGCAACCAGCGCAGATCAAACGTTGCCTCGTACAAGGCCAGCATTCCATCGGCAACACAGGCATAATCTTCGAGGTAACCCTTGAATTTGGCTTGACCATCTTTATAGGAGCGATACAGTTGGCCGTTTTGATACAGCTTGCTGGTAATAAATTCAGCGTTGCGAATCGCCGCAGCGCGATAATCGGCGTTATCGAGCACATTGGCAGCAAAGGCCAAACTGCGCAGCATCATGCCATTCCACGAGGCCAAAATCTTTTCATCGCGGCCTGGGCGAATGCGGGTATTACGCTGGGCCAAGAGCGTAGCACGAATTACGGCAATCCGCTGGGCCAAATCTGCCTCGCTAATGCTCAACTCTTTGGCAACCACACTGGGATCTTGGGGCACATACAAAATCGCATGGCCCTCAAAATTGCCTTCGGGCTGAATATTCCAATACAACTGGGCAAGGGCCGCATCCTCAGGGCTGAGCAATTGCTGAATTTCAGCTAAGCTCCAAACATAAAACTTGCCCTCTTCGCCTTCGCTATCAGCATCTTCGGCAGCATAAAAACCGCCATCGGGACTCGTCATATCGCGCAAAATGTAGTTGATGCTTTCCTCAGCAATTCGGCGATAAAACGGATCGTGGGTGGCTTGGTAGGTTTCGAGATAGAGCTGGCTGAGCAAAGCATTATCGTAGAGCATTTTCTCGAAGTGCGGCACGAGCCACTGAGCATCGACCGAATATCGTGCAAAGCCACCGCCAAGCTGATCGTACATGCCACCGTTGGCCATGGCTTGCAAGGTTTGGGTCACTTGATTAAGCGCATCTTGATCCTCGCTGCGCAGCCATGTACGCAAAACCATGCCAAAAATCAAGGCTTGCGGAAATTTCGGCGCACCGCCATAGCCACCAAAGCGCGAATCGAATTGGCTCATTTGGCGTTGAGCAGCCACATTCAATTGGCTTTTGCTCAGCTTCACCTGCTCAAGATCGAAGCTCAAAATATCTTCTAAATGCTCGCGCATCTGCTCGGCGCTCTGAAACACTTCTTCGCGACGGTCGCGGTAAGCTTCGGCCACGCCATGTAGCACCTGTTGGAACGAAGGCATATTGTGGCGCGGCTCGGGGGGGAAGTAGGTCCCACCATAAAACGGTGCGCCATCAGGCGTTAAAAAGACCGTCATCGGCCAGCCGCCATGGCGAGTCATGGCTTGCACAGCGGCCATATACAGTGAATCAATATCAGGTCGTTCCTCACGATCAACCTTGATATTGACAAATAATTCGTTCATAACCGCAGCAGTCGCTGGATCTTCAAACGATTCATGAGCCATAACGTGACACCAATGGCATGCGCTATAGCCAACACTTAATAAAATTGGTTTATCATCTTGTTTGGCGCGTTGCAAAGCCTCTTCACCCCAAGCATACCAATCGACAGGGTTTTCGGCGTGTTGCAACAAGTAAGGGCTAGTTTCATGAATTAAACGATTTGCCATAGCGGCTCCTTAACTAATCTACCAGTAGTATATAGCAGGTCGTGGTGCGAGGAGATTAATGGAATACTAACTTTTTGCGCTGAATAGAGAAAGTAGGCCGTTTAAGTGTTCAATCATGGATATTTTCGATCGATCCAGATTCGCCTCCCTTCCGTCCCTCCGCCGAAGGGAGACGCAGGGTGTTTTCATCCCCCTGCACCCCCTAATATTTGTTCTGTGGATTATTACAGCACGTAAATATATACCAAGCATTATTTGTTGAGGCTAAATAAGCCGATTATTACAATCAGCTTGTGATAGTTGATGGAGATACCCTGATGGATGAAAATGCCTTGCCCGACCCAATGCTGCTAACATGGATGGGCAGTTATACCCATGCCGATTTGCACCATGTGACCCGTGCTACCCAACTGTTACATCATTTAGCGCCATTTCGCGATTTGAGCGAGGCGGCGGTGATTGGGCGCTGGTTCACATGGCTTTTGATGCTGGAACATCACACATTAACTTACCTTGATTTGAATATTGAGCAAGCCCAGCGTTATTGGCGTGGCTTACGGGCGGTCGCCGAACAGCGTTCAGCTGCGACCTCACCACTTGGTCAAGCCTTGGGAGATTTCGTGGGCAATTTGCCACGCCTGCCAGCTTTCAGCAGCAGCGATTTGATGCTGGTCAGTTTGGCAATTGGCCATACGCTCGATGGTTTGGCGTGGCGTTATAGCTGGCAACGCCAAAATAGCGAGCCAGCCGCCAGTTCGTTGTTAGATGCGATGGGGCGTTCGAGTGGCATGTATACAGCGTTGACCTTGCTCAGTGGCTTGCGTGGTTGGCGTTTATCCGAGGTATTGCAGCAGCATCCGGCGCGGCGTTGTATTAAAGTGGTCGAGGCGGTTGCCGGCACATTGCGCCTCCAACCAACCTCGGCCTTACCCGATAATTTGTGGCAAGCCCTGGAGCAAGCCTTCAATCCGCTTGAAACGCGCTGGGCTGATTATCGTCAAACCAGCGGCCTATTGTTGCAGCGCTACCAAACATGGCTCACCAGCGACCAATCTATTGCCGACGCAAACGCTGAGTGAGCGATTGATAAAAATGGGCTTGAGGATAAACATGGGCAAAACGGCAAATCTCTTGAGCACGGGTGACCTCAATCAGATCATCAGGCTCAATTGGAAACGACCATTGCCCATCAAGGCTAATAATTGTTGGATGATGGCGGGCCAGCGTCCAGGTAATTTTGGTATCTGGCGGTAGCACGAGGGCTGGCAAACTGGTTAAGTGGCCAGCCACCGTCACCAACAACAACGAATCGGAGCGTGGGTCGAGTACCGGACCTCCAGCAGCCAAAGCATAAGCGGTTGAGCCAGTTGCGGTCGAAACCAAAACCCCATCAGCACGATAGCTCGTCAATGGCATATCATCGATGGCAACCGAAACATGGACTACTCGCGCCACATCACGCCGCGACAACAACACCTCGTTCAAAGCCAGATCATTAAAAATCTCTTGGCCTTGGCGTAAAACGCGTGCTCGTACCAACGTGCGTTGATCGTACCAACCACCACCGTTGAGCAACACCTCTAAGCCTTCATAGACCGATTCTTCGGTAACTTCGGCCATAAAACTCAGGTGGCCCATCGCCACACCCAAAATCGGCATATTGTAGGTAATGCCAATGCGGGCGGCGCGGAGTACTGTGCCATCGCCACCAAGCGCCAACATTAATTGGCATGGCGCGACTTTTTCTGGCTCATCGCGGGCACTTTGCGATGTGCCAAGCCACACACTTAACCCTCGTTCGCCCAACCAAGCCGCAATTCGTTCCCCTGCTTGGGCTGTTGCAGGCGCAAGCGGATTATACAAAACGCCAATTGTGTGCATAGCGCCTCCTGTGGTGGCCATTCTGCGCTGCATCATAACACACTCACCGAGCACTGTCCTACGCTGCTAGCTATTTAGCTTGTTGGCTGATTACCCATTCAACTGCCTCGATCACCAACGCTGGTTGATCAAGATGAATGTAATGACCACTGGTTTCAGCTATATGATGTTGGCTGTTGCTCGAAAGCTGAGCTAATTCTTGTTGCAAGCTATCCCACGTCTGTTCAAATTCCGCTGGCATGGTGCTATCAGCAATCCCACGGGTTAATACCACCAACGGGAGATCCTTTAGCGATTGCGGAGCTTGGGCTTGATTCAGATCTTGGGTGATTGCTGCCAAGGCCGCATCCATCGCGCTACAGGTGCTCGTTTGGTATTGGCTAGCTGCAATCGAGGCTTGAGCTGGTTGTGGAAGTTTGGCATAGGTCGATTGCGATTGCTCAAACAGCTTTGTCAGCCGAATAATTCCGAATGGCGCTAAGGCATCACAGGCTTGCATCGACTGACGCATGATTGCAAATGGATCTTCAGCAAGCTGTGGTTGACGTTGGCGTTGTTGTTCGTGCGATGAATCGACCAGCACCAAACCAATAACTTGCTCAGGGTAGCGCTGGGCATATTCGCGCACATACAAACCACCAGCCGAATGGCCAACCAATACATATGGCGCTGATACGTTGGCTTGGCTCAGCAGTTCATGCAAGGTTTGGGCAATCGAAGCCCGATCAGCCTTGTTGGCTACCGCTGCACTCCAGCCCATGCCAACTCGATCATAGGCACAAACCCGATATTGCTCGGCTAAGGCAGGTTGGACTAAGCCCCAAACATCAGA